>CALGJW010000491.1 GCA_937930025.1 uncultured Saprospiraceae bacterium
TCCCGACAATAAATCCTACGAGCCCTGCGGCAATCAATATCTAAGACAATTCCTAAATGGATTGCAAAAGAAATACAAATTTAAAATAGAGGAAAAACCATGAGGTGATGCAGAATAGAAATCACTGCTCCGTCTGAACAATATATTGGTACGCCAGCTAGGTATCATCTGTGTTGATATTCTTAATGCCTGCTTCTTCCAAATAACGATCAATACATCATCTACCGCTCCCTGGATTAATCTTGGATCATTGGGTGTAGCTAGACGGGTTTCATCAGCATAGTTTATGCAGCATTTTTATTCTTTATATCTATTCTGCTTTTTCAGTTTGATTTCGCTTTCGAATATTATATTCAAGTTGGATGATTAACCATTTTCACGAATTAACTTTTTCTTGGTTATTTTTTACAATTGTTACTAGCGCTCGAGGCAAATATTGTAAACCTGTATAATGGCTATAGTCGTTTTACACTTTATATGCACATTTTTTTCCATTCTCTTTTTATATATTTCTAAAGTATTCAATTGAAGAAGCTAAGCCTATTTTCATATATTTAATTGTGAATCAAAAATGTAAACAACTCATCTAATTGTAACTAAGATTGTTAATGATAAGTAAAACGAAACTCAAGAAATTTAGACTGATTCGGGGATTCACACAAGAAGAGCTTTCAGTTGCTTCAGGGATTTCTATTCGTACTATTCAAAGGATTGAAAAAGGCGTTTCTGAAGGAAGTCCGTTTACATTAAGATCATTATCAAAAGCTCTAGAGGTTGAGCATTCGGAGATTACCAACCTTATTGATTATGAAAGGAATGATTTTATTGTTGACCTTGGTGATGTAAAATTATTAAACCTTAGTTCTTTGTCCTTATTGATCCTCCCGTTTGGAAATTTGATACTTCCTTTGATTCTTTTCGTCTCTGGCAAAGGGAAAGATCCAAGTTTAAGAAACTATACGAATAAGATATTCAGTTATCAAATTATTTGGTCTCTAGTTACTTTAGTGGCCATGATTCTTTTGCCATTGGTTTTATTTGCAGTTTTTGACCTTATAAAAGGTAATAGTATTCCGTTGTTTATTCCGGTATATTTCTTAGCAGGATTTGTGAATATCTGGATAATCATACAAACAGCAATCAATTTAAATAAACAGAAAGAGATTTTAGATTTTACACCTAACTTGCTGTAAATCAACACATGTCATCATAAAGTCGTTATTATGTCATAGACTTTTATTCCTTTGAATTACTAGAAATCATCAAATTTATTCAAACAAAATTTATGATGATTTTGAAATTAAAATTGACAGCGCTTTTCATTTTTTCTTTTTTTACTCTACTCGGTCAAGATCCTAATCCATTAAAAGTGATTAATGCTACATCGGAAAAAGTAGATATTCGAGTAGGACAGGACTATTTTGCGAAGGAAGGTTGGCATTTAGATTCTACCGTGAATCCTGATATCTTCAGAATAGGAAGCAAGTGGAATTATGAAAATTTAGATGTAAGTTTTATTACTGATATTGATTCAATTGCATTTAATGTAAAGCCTGGGAATAAATATGACTTTATCATTGTTTTGAATGGAGTAACGGAATGCTATATTCAAATAATTACTTCTTCTAATCCTGTATTTATGAATGGGAAGATATTGATTGTTCTTGCTATAATTTTTACCACAACAATATTTTTAATCAGTCAAGTATCAAAACCTAAGCATGTAATACCTCTGCTTTATTTTGGCTTATTGGCTCCAACTTTATTTTGGCTTACTAGTTTGGCAGGAGGAAGAATCCAAGGGGACTATGACCATTCCAGAAATGTAATTAGTGAATTGGGAGCTTTAGGTACAAAAGCAGAAATATTTATATCAACTTCTTTTATTGTCATTTCGATCTTTTCGTTAATATTCTCCATTGGATTCTATAAGGCATCAAAAAAATTAAATATTTCAAAAATTCCATCGATGCTATCATTCGTAATGCCAATCTCATTATTGTGGGCTTCGATATTTCCTTTGGGAAATGAATTTCATGGTTTATTAGGGGCTAGTCCTTTATTAATAATAGCTGGAGCATTGGTCGGAAAATTTCGCTGGAGGACAAAAAGTGGTTTCGTAAAAATTAGTACCTGGTCTCTTATTTCTGGCTTAATTATGTTACTGATTGTATTAAGATTCATGGAGCCACTTGGGCAAGAATTTGAAGGACTGGTTCAGAGATTCTTCTATTTAGGTTGGACAATTTGGTTTTTTATGCTAAGTTTTAACTTGACTAATAAGATGAAAACAATTATTCAAATTGATAAGGAATAATTTTTTGATTGCAGTTAAGACAAAGGAATTTTATCAAGGGATGATTAATTTTCTTTACCCTCTTGAATTCGTTATAGAATCCTCTCCAACTTTTAAATCAATAACTAAGTTCGATCTGCTTTCTACCCTTATGCATTCTAAAATCACGTTGCGTATCATTTAACCTAATGCGTATAATATTAGAGTGATTTGAAATTGTATTTAAACAGGTGTTATTAATTTCTATAATTTTATAATTTTTGAAATCGCATTTAAGAATCGATTGTACAATGATATGATCGTTGTCATTTTTTACTTGATTTACTTCGAACCTTACTTGAGTATCATTAATGATAAACGAACAATGAGATTCTAAATATTCCTGTAATATTTTTACACTAATTTGTGATTCTTGGACCGCTAGTTCTTTAGACAGGTCCGCCCTATCGATAACTGTTTTTAGCTTTAAGGTACCCGCTGACTCGTAGATCGTGAAAACGGCTATAGCCGCATCATGCGTCATCCAAGCACTCATCAATAAACTCAAACATAGTACGATTGTCTTCATTATTTTACTACTAGTTTACTTATAGCTGTGTTATTAGTTCCAATCATTATTTTCAGGATATAAGCCCCCGTTTTTAAGTCAGAAATAATTACTTCTGCTCCTCCTTCTTTCATTAAAACAATTCTACCGTCGATACCATAAACAACTACCTTCATTTTTTGAGCATCGTTTTTTATAATAGAAACGGTTCCATTAGAAGGATTAGGTCCGATACTAAAGCCATGTATTTCCAAATCATTTGTAGAAGTAGTGAAACCATCACAGTCTTCATCAATATCATTACCAAAAATTTCTTCTGTAGCCGGATTGATCGCTGCATTATCATCATCACAATCAAATGCTGCTATAAACCCATCACCATCATTATCCATTCCGGTAAGAACTGGAGCATTATTATCAAAGTACTCACTTACATTTCCTACGAGACATCTAGATATTTGTGGAAACGTAGAAGTGATAACATAGAAATACTCAAAAGTCTCAGTACCTATTGCTGTTTCTAATGTAATAGACGACTCGATTCCATTACATCCATCTAAGTCTCCTTTTCCACATATGTATTCAAAATCTACTGTATATTTTCCGTTATATGCACCGCAAGGTTCCTCAATTCCATTTCCAGGACGCAGGCCTTTTTTTAACTGGAAGCTAGGTAATAGTTCTTTTATATTTCCATCAGGATCCGGACCATATTTATATACGATCGGAAATCCATCTGCCGCCCAACCGATATGTATCGGCTCTGTGGGCAATTCAGATAAGCTTGTTACTCCAGGTAGAATCGTTTCTAAGTATTCAAACATTTCCCCATGGTAGTGATAACCTTGTGGTCCTGTATGAGCTGATGAACAGTCTAGTTTTACTAAGCCCATTCCATCTCCTTGATTAGTAGTAGGCTCAAATACCCAATCCCAATTATACTCCCCCGTATTAGCGTTTTCAAAAATAAACGGGGCTGCTGGAGCCGGTGCCATCACACAACCGTTTAAGGCTACTCCAAAATATCTATCGGGTCTTCCATTATCTTTTAATATAGAAGTAATTTCACCGGTAATTGATGGATCTAAATCTATTTTAAAATTATAATATTTCTGTGTAGGAATATTATTGGGGTTGTAACAAAAATTATGATTAGGATAGTTGTTAGAATATATATTCCTTTCTTCTCCGTCTTCAAATTCGTAATACACACTCGGCTCGGAAGGTGTATCACAGCAACCGATATTTGTGGAGCTTAATGTATCATCTGCAGCACAGTTTTCATCGCAGTCATCGATTCCTTCTTCTTCACCATTACGAATTTGATCTCGGCAAGACCATTCCTCTCTTATGATATAGGCCTCATCTTGAAGGTCTGTAAAAATCATCATTTGATCACTAGTTAGCGATCCTACTAGGTCATTCTCCTCAAGTACATCATTCAGCACATCGTAAAATTCTACATTGCCGTTTTCATCTTCTATCAATTTATACTGATCGTTTCTGATTGTCCAGATGAATATTTCGTTATCTAAATCTTCTTTATCAGAATAGATATAAGGCCTATCGATCATCCCTTCACAAGAGAAGCTTGGCTTGAGACTAAGGCTATTGTTTATCCCTCCTTGCAGTTGATTTCCAGTCAACTCGACAACGGTAGCATATATATCCGATACATGAGTCAGGCCCTCTTCTTCTTCGCCCTTTCTAGTAACGCCTTTTCCACTTACAATCATCGGCACATGGATTCCTCCTTCATATAAACTTCCCTTTCCGTGATCATTAGTAAAATTTTGGATAACAGAACGAGGGGTACCATTATCTCCAATAAAAATAATTACTGTGTTTTCAAGAGTAGCTGCATCAAAGCTGTCTAGGAGTCTTCCGATTTCATGGTCCATTGCTTCTATAGCAGCGACATATTTATTAAGGTTTCCATCGGTATCATTTATTGAGTATAAACCATCTGGAGGAATATGCAAAGGAAGGTGAGGTGCGATATGAGCGAGCCATAGAAACCAAGGTTGGTCTTGATCGGCAACCCAGTCGATTGCTGCATTTGTAAAATGAGAAGTAAGGTATTCGTTCTCTTGCGAGCTAACTCCGTTGGTTACTTTTTGCCATTGATAATAATCACCTACTGCTCCGCTAAGCACGCCCTCATAGTGATCCACTCCATGCTCCATTGGGTGATTTGCATTTGCGGGATTGGAGATATGCCATTTACCGATTACCGCTTTAGCGTAAGAATCATTATTTAAATCACTGAGTCTATGAAAAAGAGAAGTATGACTAAGATCTAAGTTTCCAGGTACACTCATAACTCCTGTTTTTACTCCATACTTACCACTCATAATGGACGCTCTGGTCGGCGAACATGTTGGTGACGACCATGTATTCATAAAAGTTACTCCATTGGCTCGTAGCGCATCTAAATTTGGAGTTGTAGGCATCACTGGGTTTTGTTGATAGCCATTGGTAACATCGATACCCATATCATCTGCGATAATTAGAAGGATATTAGGTTTTGATTGCTGACTTATTAATGGGTTTAACCCAAATAGTAAAAAGGCCAGTAAGGTAAGAGCTGATTGATTCATTTTTTTTGATCGCATTAATATTAGACCAAGGTTACGAAGAATGGTTTAAACTGTCTGGAAAAATTCGTGAAATTAAATGTCTACAAAATATGAGCTATTAAACCAACTTAATTCCCTTCTCTTCAATCACAATCTTTCGCTGTTTATACAAATCACCCACTGCTTTTTTGAAAGCCTTTTTACTGATTCCGAATCTCTCATAAATATCGTCTGGAGCACTTTTATCAGTCAAAGGAATAAAGCCTTCGTTGGATTTTAGATCATCGTATAATTTCTGGGTATTGACAGCATTGAAATTTTCGTATCCAATCGGTTGCAAAGAAATATCCAGCTTGTTTTCTTCACGAATCAATTTTATGTAAGCCGTTTGTTCATCACCAATATTTACGTCTTTGAACAATTCATTTTTATATACCAAGCCTTTGTGCCAATGATTAATAATCACCGAATAGCCGATCTCTGTTTCTCGATAAAACATAATATCAACTTCCTCGCCTTCCTCAACGTAGAGCGTCTCATTGTCCAACAACTTTTCGATTTTATTGCTGGCAAATAAGCGATCCGTTTGTTCATCAAAATCCAAATACACAATATACGAGTGGCCTTCTTCCATCTTTTGACCCTGTTCTCTGAACGGAACCAAAAGATTTTTTTCCAAACCCCAATCCATGAAAGCGCCATACTCAGATATAGCTACAACTTTCAACAGCGCAAATCGCTGCATCAAAATCTTTGGTGTAAGTGTGGTTGCGATCTTGCGCTCACTATTATCTAGATATATGAAAACTTCGATCTCATCATTTATTTCATAGTTTTCCGGAATGTACTTATTAGGCAATAGAACATCTTCACCCTCATCATCCCCTAGATAAAGCCCAGCGCTAGTTCTTCGAAGTATGGTTAATGTATTGTATTCGCCTATCTCTATCATAAAAAGCTCTTATCAATATTCGTTGGAAAAACTGTAAGATAAGACAATCTTCATTCCTTTATATATTGCACTGGCTCATGCGGCTTGATAGACATTTTAGGCTAGCTTGATCGTCATGTAACGACAGTCTCTCCAAGTAAAAAACAGAGATATGATCTTGATCAGCCATTGTTGCGTATAGTTACTTTGTTAATTCAATGTTCACCTCCACTACTTTCAACTCTTTATGATAGGAATTAATTCTGGCGTAAGCTGTTCCATCTATTAACAAGATCACTGTCAACATTGCAATCGTTGTGATGCTTATTGCACGCCAAGTTGGTGTACTAAGGAAAATAATTATTATTGCAGCCAAAATGATTAATATAGGAATTACCTTAAAAACAATTAATTTGTATTCTTTAAGAGTGGCTTCGCAACGCGTAATTTCCGATTCAACGAATGAATTGACATCCGCATTATAGTCTTTTTCAAATTGACTAACTCTTTGGATATTCGTATAAAGTAAACCGCTACCAATTATAAATAAAAGCAAGCCTGCGACTAAGGTAGGAATTATGTATGCTCCTGCCATATCCGTTTTCCCTAACTTCCAAAACCCTAAACTTGCCGCCATAAATACGAGTCCGAATAGTATAAAAAATGGAGTTGAAAAAAGTTCGGCTTTTGCCCAATCTGTTGCTGCCTTTAATATATCCATAATATTAATTCATTTTATATAATTTTCTGAACTCTGTCGGACTGATCCCTTCCTGCTTTTTGAATAACCTTGAAAAATATTGAGGATATTCAAATCCTAACTCATATGCTACTTCAGAGATACTTTTATTTGGTTGCAATAAAATATTTTTTGCTTCATTAATTAAATACAGATGTATGTGCTCAGTAGTGGTTTTACCAGTTTCTTTTTTCAGTGTATCACTTAGATAGCGTTGTGAAACCAACATTTTATCTGCTATTTGCTCTATACTTGGAAACCCTTTTTCTTGTAATTGTCCCGATTCAAAACATTCTTCTAATTGACGATTAAATTGCTCTAATAAAACATTAGAAATTTCTTTTCTATTCAAAAATTGTCTTTCATAAAAACGATTAGCATATTTAAAAAGTGTGCTTAATTGAGAGATGATGATGTCTTTACTAAATTCATCTTGATTGTTCTGATATTCAATTTCAATATTTTCCACAATGGATTCTATCAGCCTTTCTTCTTTTGGTGAAAGATGTAGGGCTTCATTTACTGAGTAAGCAAAGAACCCGTATTTCTTAATTTGTTGTGCTAATTCAGTTCCTTTAAGAAAGTCTTCATGAAAGTTTATTGAAAAACCTTTTTGCTCAAAAACTACGCTGCTGTCCCATTGCAAAACTTGTCTTGGAGCAAGGAATATCAATGCTCCATTGGCGAAATCAAATTTTGTTCGCCCATAATTCAAATTCCCTTTTACAAACTTTTTTAAACTAATTGAATAACAATCGTTTGTAATTGGTGGCGAACTTTCCCTTGGACAAGGTAAATAACCATCGCCTTTTGAGTTAAACACGCTCAACAATGGATGCTCTGGACGAGGCAATTCTAAATAATCCAAATATGAAAATAATGTTTTAAAATGTTTCATAATTCTAATTTAGATATTCCATTTTACACCTGTCTCTTTTTCTGAAAGTTCCCATAGTTTCATAGCAACCGCTTTATCTTTGGCGTGAGGCTCAATATGGTGAGCACCAACAGGTCCAACCCAGTTACTTCTCCCTGTAGGACCATAGAATGCTTCTTGATCTAAGTCTTGTTCAGTCGCACACATCAATTGAGGATATGCACCATTTTCAGCTGGTTGAGTCAATGGTGTCAATTTCATCAGGCCAAAAATAATTCTCATCATCAAACTACCACTTGTATTGATAAGTGCTGTTCTTGAAGAACCAGGATGACAAGCA
>CALGJW010000492.1 GCA_937930025.1 uncultured Saprospiraceae bacterium
CCATTCAACTCGCGTTTCAATTGGCCTAACGTCCTTGGCTTCCAGTTAAAATCAATCTCGGTAGTAACTAAGCCATTTTGCAGACTTAAACCTTTGAGTTCTGACAATGACTCATAGCCCATTTCAGCATTTTGCATATCACCATTCAAAACGCCATACCCAAATAGAGTCTCTTCACCATCAAATTCTGTTATGTATCGGTCAACACCTCCAGCGAAGTATCGAATATAAACCATAGCCTCATTGCCCTTTCCATCCTGAGCATAGAGCTTTGGTATTTTTGCGACCGTTTCCTCCAGCGGCTTAATTACGTCATTGTAATAAGCAAGAGCCGATTCATCACCTTCATTCAAAATAGAATTAACCGCACCCTTTTGACTTGAAGCCATCAGCGTTGACAAGGTGGAACTCATTTTAAGATTGTGACTTTCTGGCACTTCAATTTCGATACGTTGAACCGGCCTCACCTTTACAGTTTCACCAGTTTTCAAGCTCACCCTATTGTAGATGTCACAACTATGGGTTTTATCCCGACATTCGAGCAAATAATTCAATCTGGCAAAGGATTTTACCCTTTCTTCCAATGAAGCAGAATTTGCCTCTTCTTTTTCTTTTGATTCAATTACTTTCGCGAGAATTTTATTGAAATTTTCCTTTGATTTTAAATCTGTAATTTCAGCTTGAAGCTCTGCAATCTTGACATCATAATCGCCAAGTACTGTATCTATGTTATCATCAATAGATAACCCCAATGGTATCAAAACATTCTTTTCGACTCTATTGAAAGTCTTGACTGCTGCAATATGATTTTTTACATTTCGCTTAATCCTTGGCTTGTTGTAGTAATCTGACATCGAAGCAAGTTTATTGCAAATTCGATAAACCGATTTTATGTCAGATTCGTCGTACCCAAGTGTTTTCAGTTTCACTGCATCTTCTATCCCGAAACCATAATCTAAAGCTGGGTTTGTTACAGCTCTTTTTGCAGTTTCAAGTAATGTATCAGTTAACCTGCCGAACTCTGCATATGCTTTTTTAGCTTCGGTTAGATTATGCTTTAGCGTTTCCTGTAATTTCAATTCAGACTCCTTTTCTTCCACCTCTGAACCAATCTCAAATCGCGCTAATTCTTCTGGGTCATTAATCAATCCTTTTTTAAGTTGCTCTGCATCCAATTCGCCTTCTTCAAACATTTTCGAGCGACCAGCTCGACTCCAGATAGAATTTAACCTCGACATCTTTTCTGACAATTTCTGCCATGTGAAAACATCAGAGCTATTTTCTATCAAAGGAATATTCACTCGGATATGAGAAAACACGTTACCATATCTCCAGCCGCGACCGAAAAGTTGGTATAAATCAGTCGGATTCCAATCCAAATAAAGCACATGGATGACACTACAATATTTCTGTAAATCAACCCCTTCTCTCATGGTAGAAGTACCAAGGACAATTTTTATGTCACCTGACAAGAAACCCTCTTTTATCGACTCTCTTTTTCCCTTTGAAACCGCACCATGAAATATTTCAACCTCACTTTCTTTGTACCCAATATCCTTTACTAAAAATTCTTTGATTTTAATAAACCAATCCTTACCTCTATCACTATAAATCAATTGACCTGACAAATGCGTATTGGTCATTTCGTGATACTCCTTTACCGACCTGATACATTCCATCACATAATGAATCTTTGGAGAATTACGAACAAAGTCCTTGTAATTGACCAATTCTAAATCATATTCAGGTTCACCTTTAATATTGATTGCATAAGGTGAGAATGTAGCCGTTCTCGAAGCGTTTAGAGAGATTAAAACCTGTCCAAGTATTTTTCCATGCTTTTTTTTATACAATGGCGAGTAGAGCTTCCCTTCTCCAGTTCTTGCAAATTTCGTTGCCTCTTTTAGCCATTTGGCTTGAAGTTTGGACGGCTTCAACTTGGTATCAGCTTGATATTTTGCTTCTAATGTTACCCCGTTTTCATCTGCAATTAAAGGCAAGGTTATCTTCGTAGGACGATGGATGTTTGCATCCTCTCCACTCTTATAATTGATAGCACGAAACACCATTGACTGCAATACTGGAAGATTGTTGTATGCACGAATAGTTGACTTGCTTTTGAAGTTACCAGAAGCAGTATAAACAATCTCCATTCGCTCGTCAATAAACTCGACACAGAACTGATTAATGTTATAAACATTAAAGTCCTTCATCCCTTGATAATCATAATGAGCTAACATAGAATAGACCTCGGTTGCGCGATTCGTAAATGGCGTAGCAGTTAATCCAAATGTATTTCTATTCCCATGCCTGTCTTGAATAAAAGCATGAAGCATGAAGAGCTTCAAAGCTCTTAATGTTGGTTTAGAACCCGAACTTGCATGAAAATCTTTTTTCTGACGCTCTCCATCTTCCCCAACGTCACCTTTTACATCCATAAACAGATTGCGGAAAAAGTGAGCCTCGTCGGTAATGATGGCATCCAATCCCATTTCATCAATATCTACCTCGGTTTTTGATAGTGCATCATCTACCCAACCAACAGCCGTTTCTTCGACAATTGCACCTTTACGGCCTGACTCACCCTGCGAAATCATTTCGTGAACCCTATTCACTAATCCCTGTTCGTTTTCCTCTTTGAATCCTATCTTTACCAATCCTTCATAGGTCACCATTGTAATGGAGTGCTTATCTACTTTCTTCACTTTTCCATTATCATCAAATGCTCTTTTGATGAAATTCACACCAAGGTTATCATAGTTATTAACTGTGGCGTAAGGCAAAATACCCTCTGCCAAAACATCGCCTTTTGAATGGATCTTGGTTCTTGATTTTCCTACCTTTTTGAAAATGTCTTTTTCGGCAATTACACCAATTATTTCAGCTATCCATTTTTTGATAACTTTCTGTGGCACATTAATCAATGGACGGAAATACAAACCCTTTGACCACGAATCCGCAATCGACAATATTATGGACATCGTTTTTCCAACGCCTACATCATAGGCCAAAATTCCAGTACCTCTATAAGTATTAAAAGCAACGGCTTCTCTTTGAGCTGGCCTTATTTCCAGTTTACCGCCTTTGAATTTTTTGGAAATAACGAAGCCAACTGGAACTCTATGAAATGCAACTTCCGTATAATTGTTATGGCTTTCGTTCCAGTAACTTTCTATGATTTGCTTTTGAGCGTTGGTAAGTGCCTCATTCAAGTATTCATCAAATAATTGACTCCCTACCAGTTGTGCTTTTCTAAGGATTGTTGCCTTTTCATCTTTGTCATATTGCCCCCTTGGAAAATCCTCTTTTTCTATCCAGTAATTGTAAATATTGTAAGCGGAAGATTGTGTTTTCTCTACCATAAACTTATCAGGAGATAAGCCCGTCATCCAGTCGTAGAACGTATTTATTATTCCATTTGAAGCATCCGTACCATCAGCAAGTTCATCAAAGTCAAATTCTTTCCAAATTTTATCAAAAGGATATAGGTAGAGCTTGTTTTTTTCTTCGGTTGTGATTCTCAATGGAATTGGCTTTATCGCCTCCATTTCTTCAAACTGCGAATCAAATCCAGCTTGCCCCAATTTATCAATAATCGAAACTGTTCTTGACTGGAGCTTCGCCAATCGCTTGTAGATATTTCCTGAATAGAAAATAGAAGATGGCATCCACTTCGTTCCATCGTAAGCTGCATATCCCAATTCAAACCAATTTTGCCATTGGTTATCACTTACATTTTCTACATAGTAGGCACTCCAGTCGTTTGAAAGGATCACATCTTTCTTGTACAATCCCTCATTGACTTGATAAGTAATCCAAACTTTGATTTCCTCTTTGGAGATGTCGTAATAGGCAGTCGATCCATCATTTCTTTTGTACTCGACATTTGTGTTGTACTTTTTGATAGATTCGGCCAAGGAGATAACACCATTACCGTAATTTTTCTTGGAATTGGAATCAGCTTTTGTTTTCGCTAAAACTTCGCCTATAAAATCATCAGTTTGCCTTTCATCTGCTTTTACAATTCGTTCAGGAGCGACATGCTGGTAGCGTTTTACTGGCCTTAATTTATTTAAGCTATCAATCCGCGACATTGCATCTTTGAGACTTCCCCACACTTCGGGTTTTGGCGTACCGAACCTATCCGTCAACTCTCGACTTGTATTCGGGTTATGCGTAGTAATTGTACCCAAGATTTTCTTTGGGTTATTCTTGAAAAATTCACCTTTAAATGACATTGATAATGTTTGATTATGAATATTTGCATCGAGAAAGGAATCAAACTTATCTTCATTTTGCTTTTAATGCAAAATTAGTCATCTATTAAACTTCCAAAACTGCAAATCCCTTGGTTGGGAATTATCCAACCAAGGGATTTGCAGTTTTAAAACACTAAAAACCAAAAATACCTATCCGAATAATCGAACAGGTATTTTTGTTTTCACTTCTTAAAAGTGGCTCAACTCAACTGCGACTCAAAAACATGAGGAGGAGGAGCTTTTCATTATCTACAAATCATGACATTATGGTTTTTAATAGAAATATATAATTATAAAAAAAGTGCAAAACAAAGTTAGTGTTTTAAATGCTCTAATGCTGAATCTCTTAAACACTACCAGAAGCCTCTGGAGAAAAACCACCATCAGGCATAACCCATTTGTCCACAAATATTGGAGAAACGAATCGACCAAGAGCTTCACTTTTCCAGCGTTTCAAATTAGCTGACTTGATAAATGAAGTACCCTTTCCAACCTTATCCCAAATTGTGATTTTGTGATAAAGTGTATGGTCAATTTTCTTTTCTTCTTTTGCAATCATTTCAATTTTCTCAGGACTTAGCTCATGGATGGATGCCCATGTATTCGGACTGGAAAAAATACAGGTTTGGCAACTGCATCGTGACCATCCAAGCTCATAGCATGGATGTGGTTGTACTTTGTACTTTTCGTACAGCTCCCAAACTTGTTTCTCTGTAAAGTCAATAACAGCCCTCCATTGCCATGCGTTACGCTTCTTTGTCCAGCTCCTATATTTTTCGTGAGACTTGTATTTACTTCTTACTTTACTTTCTTCCCTTCTCTCACCAGTCAGTATCAGTAAATTGCCCGATTTAAAGCGATTGTTAACCAGTCTTGACAATACATCTATCTTGGCAATCGAACTGCACCAACGGGTTCTTAAATCGGCTGCAACGGCTGGAAACTTCTTTCTTGTGGAGCTGCCTTTTTTAGATGGAAGATGAACTAAGTTTCCTTGCTCATTAAAAATATCCATCGCTCCATTTTCCTCATAGTAAACATCTTGCAATCCTTCGTTTTCTCTATTCATCTCGCGCAAAATACCGCCTTGCCTCCAGCTAAATATCAATGGCAATTCAAAGGCATCTGCAAACGCTTGACAATAACTTGGAGTACATGCCCAATCAAACAAATCAACGCCTCTTCCATCAACTTCATGGTGATGCAACTCTATTCTTTCTTTTGCAATTCCCAATTCAAGCATATACAGCACCAATGCAACAGAATCCTTACCGCCTGAAAAGGCAATAAGGATTTTGGCATCTCCGTAAAGTAATGGCTTAATATCTTCGGGTATTGATATTTCTCTATGCTTCTGATATATTGGCAGTTCTATCATTAGTTATTTTAGTGCTTTTAATGCAAAATCAATAATAACATAGTAATCCTTTAGTTAGAAATTTCCGCGAAACTTTCTTTTTTTCTAAAATAGTGTTTCAATTTTGAAAAGTAACTTTCACCATAGATTTTAAATTCAACTTCATGTTTCGGCATTTCTGAATCAGGAAGATTCAAAATATGGGTTACTTCTATTTCAGGAACGAATAAATTTTGCACTCTATCCCAAAATGAAAATCTAATTTTAGTTGTAGCAAAGCAAGAATCTTTATAAGGCATTTTCTAATTTTTATTTTTTAAATTTCACCCAAGGCAACCTCCAGCTCTGCAATAGCAGTCTGAATTGAATTTGGTGTCGCGCTGGACATAATAATCTCTTCAATCTTATTGTAACAGGCATCTGGATTAGAACCTCTCAAAGCGCATACTTGTGGATGTGATTCACAAATGAGGCTATCAACTTCATTCTTTATTGCTTCTCTTAATTCTTTGTTGTCGTTTGACATTATTTCTAATTTGAGGATTGATTAAATTGCTCATTGGCCTGAATCTGGTCAAAAACCATTTGAGCGTTGTATGATTTTAAGTAACGTCTATTGATGCCTTTTGCACCAATAGCATTTCCTATGTTCAAAATTACACTTTCTCGGTTAGATTGCAATTGCCTTCTTGTTTTAAAGACTTCTGAAAGGTTTACTAAATTTTTCGATACTGGTGGATTTTTTTGGTATATTTTACTCCAGTACTCCTTGTCTATGTCTGAGAAGTGATTATTTGCTTTCGTTCCGATGCCGCTTACTGTCCATTCGGCTGGAAACCAATATAACATTACCGACTTTGGATCATAACTGGTATTGTTGATTGTAGCTGGATTTTTTGCACCAAGGACATTGTGCCATATTTGAGGAACACTCCAGTAATTTGGCGCACCTGACAAATCATTGATAACTACTTTTTCTTTCCACTTAATTCCACCTTTTGGATTTTGATGCTCATGGAGCGCACCGATAGCATGTAATATCTCATGTCGAATTGTACCTATGTCCGACTGGGTAAAAGTTCCCGATTTTGGAATCCAACCCAAGTTCATAGTAAAATCATCCTTCACTTTCAATGCGTCCGTACCGATGTAAGACCAACTACCAGCTCCATTTAAAAACCCAATCCTAATATCTGAATCGGCCAAAGGCTTTGTAAACTGAAAGTCAAGATTTACGAATTCCTTTATTTCATCTACGACCTTTTCAACCAGATACCGTTGAAGGTCGGTTGGTTCTCCTAATCCAATGTAAACGGTTTGCCCATTCTTCCAATATTTCCCTTTTTGGGATATTGCTTTTTTGTTGCTCGGCAATGTTTTTACATGGCAAACATCAAATGAAGTTTTTGTTGATACATCTTGAAGACCTGAAAAGACATGAAGTAAAGAATCTTCAAATTGTGGCTGGGCATAGGATTGTACAATCTCTTCTTTGGAATCAAAGGTTGTACAATTTACAAAGTGAGAGACTGAAATTGCGAAAAGAATAAAAGTCATAAATGACCAAGATAAAAAAGTACTATTTTTCATTATTCGAGTTTAAGATTTTAATAAAATAAGGGATTCACCCGTAAGTGAATCCCTGCCTCCGTTTTTTGAAATTGATTACTTGAATTTGTCGTAATCAACCTTAGAAATTACTCTCCAACATTCATGGCTTCCAGATTTAGATTTAGCCACAGCAAAGTGACGTTTCTTTTTCTTGACTATCTTGAACGTACTTGTCGAGAATTTCTTCTTTGATTTCACATCGTAAAACGAAAGTGATTTAGATTGCTTTTTCATAATATGAATAAATTAAAAAAATGGTTTATTTTTTCGCTTTTAAAGCAAAATGATTAATCTTCAATGAGCTTCAAAAGTTCTTGATGCTGTTTAGAACCAGCAGTAAAAGGAGTGCGATATTTATCCTTTGAAAAGAAATAAAACTCATTGTCTGTTCTCCAGATAATGTACTTCACGTTCTTGATGTAAATAAAACGCTTCGTGTATTTTTTGATACGCTCAATCACTCTCCACATCAACATTTCGTTGACGTACTTCGCATCCTTTCCATGCAACTTTTGCATTTGGTCGTAGTATTTCAGCTTACATGTGAAGTGAAGAAATTTTCTAAAGGCATCCTCTTGCGCCTTGGTTGCTTTTTGCAACTTCGCTTTTGTGTTGAAAAACATAACTACTTTCTTTTAATTAAGATAATGTCGGTTTGAATATCGGTATGATCGAATGAGCCTTTCGGTAAGCGATAGGCATCAATCAAAGTACCGATACTGTAAATTTTTTCTTTCAATTCATCTTTGTCTGAATTCAAAAAAGCGGAAGGAACGATGTAACACAAAAGTCCACCTTTGACCAACAACTGCAAACCTCGGTAGATAAAATAATCTACATAGGTTTTAGGTTTTAATAATTCCTTTTCAGCTCTTGTGAATTTGCCAATAAAGTCACCATAAGGAGGATTGCCAATCACCAAATTGAATTCCTGTACGAAATCAACGGGATTGCCTCTACGGTCAACAAAAAGCTCGTTAAAGTACTGATTGCGGATGTCGAAATTAGGAAAATTCAACTTTGCTATTGCATAGCTGGTTGGGTCTATTTCGCATCCTACTACCTTCGTTTCAGGTGATAGGTAATGCAGAAAGTTTCCAGTTCCGCAACTTGGTTCTAAAACCAAAGAGCCTTGGCTAAATCCATGCTTTTCACACAATGCTATCATTCGTTCGACAATAGCAACTGGTGTGTAATACTCTGACAACAACCGCTTACCAGTTGCGCCAAATTTGCCCATACCTCCATAACCAACAAATTTATTCACGAAGGCAAGCTCTTCTTGTGAATAATTGGTTCGCTCTGCGCCTTTTTGAGCCACGAGAGCTTTGATTTCGTTATTTTGGTCGTATAGTCTTTTGTTACTCATTTTTAAACTGATTTTTGAAAAACTAATTCAGGATATTTTTTGGCAAAGGCCATTATTTTTTTCCAAGAAACACCTGCATCATTTGCAGCTACAAGTGTTTTGTATGGGAATTTCTTCTTTGCGGCTTCATTCTTTCCAAATCGAATTGTACCATCGTAATCATACAGACCTAAATCATTGTAGGAAGCGCACATGTATAGTCCTAACCCATCTGTCAAGTAGGCTTTTCCTTCTCCTACTTCTGTTGGTATCCATTCACCCTTTCCAAGCGATTCTATACCTTTTCCAAGGATGCAGAACCCGAAACTACCGTCAAGGTTAATCAAGCCTAAATGCTTCATTGCTTGCTGCTCTGGATTGTCTTTCATGGCGCAAAACCATGCTGTTTGATTTTCTCCTAATTTCATCATTACTCTTTAGATAGTTCTTCTACTCTTTCTTCTAATAAATCAATGTGATCTCTCAATATTGACTTCCCTGCTCTTATTGCCCAGTCACCTACTACTTCAAGAGCTATTGACGTTTTTACAAGCTCATAAACCAATTCGCCTTTCTCATTCAGCGAGAACCTTAGAGTAACTGAATTTTCTTCAATTGGCTTGATTTTCACTTTGTTAGGCATTTTTATCCTCAATACCTTCTTTCCTTTTCTTATTTGAGATATTGCATCAATCATAACATCGACATCCTCTTCACTTGAAAACTTTGCATTGGATAAATTAATCTTATCGCCATCAACAAGTGAACCTGCTGGAACAGCAACTACATCACCATTGTCATTTTGAACTATCAACGGAAGCAACAATCTCCCTTTCCCTACATTACTCATTATTACTATTTTTTGCTTTTAATGCAATATCTTTCTTCAAATCTATAATCATGTTCTTCCTTGATTCCGCAAGCTCTAAAGCTGCATCTAAGCGTCCAATCAACTCCTTGACCGTATCACTATCACTCAACGTATAAACGCCCGTCATGGTCGAGCCATGAGGAGCGATTATAGTTGCTTTTTCGAGGAATGCTTTTTTGTATTGCTGCAATTCCTCCAGCTCTTTTTGAAATGCTTCTATGCTACCCATTCGCAAATTGCGGATTATAAATTGTATTTTTCTTCCAGCTCCTTTTTGACAATTCTTTTTTGCCTAATTTCTGGAGCAAATTATTGATTACCTCTCGACGGTCAAATGCTTTCCCTACCC
>CALGJW010000493.1 GCA_937930025.1 uncultured Saprospiraceae bacterium
CATGGCATTTTTGAAAAGGTCATGAGTCAATGGTCGATTTGGAGTCATTCTCTCCATGGCTACCGCAATCGCTTGAGCCTCGAATCCACCAATAACGATTGGTAGTCTTCTTGAACCATCCTCTTCTCCTAGCACCACGGCATAATTATGCGATTGGGTGACACTATGAGAAAGCGCTACTATGCCTAATTCGATTTTTTTCATGTTCTTTCCTTCAGTTCTTGACGTTTACTTCCGTCCCATAAATCTAACCCTACTAACCTGCAATCACCTGAATTCCCGTTATTTTCGATAAATCTTACCGAAGATAACGGTTACTGTGTTTTACGCATGGAAAGTCCATAGGATTCAGCCCACAAAGGTAATATTTTTGAATGCTAAGAAAAATATTCAAAGCGCTAAGAAATCTTAAAAAACGAAAAGATCCAAAGCTGTTGGGCTTTGGATCTTTTTACAACAATATTTTATACTAATTAGCTGGCTTTAAATGCTTTAATTGCTTCGGTCAGCTTAGGTACTACTTCAAAAAGATCCCCAACTACCCCATAATCGGCGGCCTTAAAGAAAGGAGCCTCTGGATCTTTATTAATCACAACTATGACCTTTGATCTGTTTACACCAGCTAAATGTTGGATTGCACCGCTGATACCAGCTGCTATATACAGATTTGGTAGAATGGCTACGCCTGTTTGACCTACGTGCTCATGATGCGGGCGCCAGCCAGCATCTGCCACAGGTCGTGAACATGCCGTGGTTGCTCCTAAAACTCCTGCTAATTCGTCAATTATACCCCAATTCCCAGGATCTTTCATACCTCTTCCAGCAGAAACTACTAGCTCTGCTTCTGGTAAAGGCACTATGCCATCAACCGTTTTCACCTCTAATACTTTGACCTTAGGAGTCGGAACTTCCACATTAAGTGCTTCTACTCCAACGGCCGCACCCATTTCTTCAGGTGGTATACTATTTCCCATTAAGGATAAAACCTTGACATCAGATTTTATTTCGAATGTTGCCACAGCTTTTCCTGAAAAAACATTCTTATTCACTTTGAATCCCTCGTCCAAGGAAGGCAAGCTATTAACTCCAGAAACTGAACCAGCTTCTAGTCTTACAGCCAATCTTCCTAACAAAGATTTCCCAGTAGTTGAATGATTAATTACCACCACTTTTGCTCCTAATTCTTTAGCCGCATTAGCTATAGTGGCTGCATAGACCTGAGAATCAAAGCTAGTTAAGTGATCAGAATTAACTTGCATCACTTTAGAAGCTCCATAGGTTCCTAAATTATCTATTCCCTCTGCTTGGCCCAAAACTAAGGCGGTGCAGGTTGTATTTAATAGTTCAGCCGTTTTTGCACCATAAGTGATGGTTTCAAAAGTGGCTTTCTTAAATTTTCCTTTTTGGTGTTCAGCAATTACTAATACCATTATTTGAATTTAATAAATTTAGAATTGGGTTAAATTACTTTGGCTTCCTCATGTAAAAGACGCACTAATTCTGTCATGTTATCCGGATCAATCAGCTTAACAGATTGCTTAGCCGGAGGTAATTCATAATTCACAACAACAGCATGTTCTGCTACATCAACTGGCGGAATTACATTCAACGGTTTACGTTTGGCCATCATGATTCCTTTCATATTTGGAATCCTTTGCTCGGCCAATCCTTTTGAAGCACTAAGAACAAATGCACCATCGATTTGAGCCACCTCTGTACCGCCTTCTATATCCCTAGAAATCTTTGCCGAAGAACCGTCCATTTCGAGATTAGTGGCATATGAAATAAAAGGAAGATCTAATGCTTCAGCGATCATTGATCCCACTTCCGAACCATTAAAGTCGATAGTTTCTTTTCCAGTAAATACTATATCAAACGATTTATCTATCGCGTAAGCAGCAATTTGCTTTGCTACGAAATAAGCTGACTTAGGATCTGCATCAATTCGAACAGCTTCATCTGCACCAATGGCAAGTCCCTTGCGAATAACTGTATCGTTATCAGAGGTTCCGACATTTATAATCGTGACTGTTCCACCTGCAGCTTCTTTTAGTTCCAAAGCTCTGACTAAAGCATACCATTCGTCATATGGATTCATGATATACTGAACTCCAGCACTATCAAATTCTGTATTGCCATTTGTGAAGGCAATCTTCGCAGTCGTATCAGGTGTCTTACTGACACAAACAAGTAATTTCATGTAAAAGATTTTAGATGAAAGGAGGCTAAAAATCGGGCCAAATATAGGGTTTTATAAGGGAACAGACCATAAATTAGCGAAAATTCGCCAAATAGATATCCTGCTGATAATCAGCCAACTGATAAATATTTCACAGTATTAATCAATAAAATGGCGTAAAAATTACATCTTTCGGATCTAAAGAAAACGAAGGCCATGGAAAGAATGCAACAATTAGAATCACTATTAGCGGAAGACCCAAAGAATTCCTTCATTCGATTTGCAATTGCTAAAGAATTTGAAAGCTTGGAAAAAGTAGACAAAGCTTTAGCTGCTTATGAAAGTCTACGAATAGATGACCCTAATTATGTTGGTCTATACTATCACTATGCCAAATTGTTGGAAAAAAAATCTGAATTTGATCCTGCCATTGAAATCTATAAAACCGGAATGGCCATTGCCAAGCAACTGGGAGATAAACATGCATACGGCGAGATGGAATCTGCTTTATGGGAAATTTCCGAAGATTAAACACCTACTGGCTTATTCTTTCTTTTAAGTTGGGGAAAAATAATTTGGCTTTCATATTCAAATCTCCTTCATGTACTAAAGTTGCTGGGCCCGATAGCCAGATATTAGTATACCCTATTGTAGCTTTCCTAAATTCAACCTGCAAATTCCCACCTTTGGTTTTGATCGCTACTTTTTGATTGGTCTGATCATCGCTTAACCGGCTTGCTATAGCTGCTGCGGTGACCCCAGTTCCACAAGAAAAAGTTTCTCCCTCCACCCCACGCTCATAGGTCAATACGATTATATCATTTGCTCTTTTTTCAACAAAATTCACATTGATTCCTTCCTTTTTAAAACGACTTGAATATCGAATGGCTTGACCATTTTCAACGACATTGATATCGTCAACATCTTCAACAAAAGCAACATAATGTGGAGATCCCGTATCTAATATAAAATGGTCTTCTTCCTTATTGATCTCAAGAACATTTGACATCTTCAATGACACTTGACCTGCTACGATCTTTGCTTGATGCGGTCCGTCGATAGCTAAGAAAGAGCACTCGTTTTCAATTATTCCTATTTCTTTTGCGAATGCCACAATGCATCGTCCGCCATTTCCGCACATACTGCTGGTTTTACCATCGGCGTTGAAGTAGACCATTTCAAAGTCAAAATCAGGATGGTTTTTCAACAAAATGAGACCATCAGCTCCAATCCCAAATCTGCGATCACAAATGAATTGAATCAATTCTTGGTCGTCGGATTGTAAATATTGCTGTGCTCTTTGGTCAATTAAGACAAAGTCATTGCCCGTCCCATGATATTTTTTAAAAGGAATTGTCATGCTAAAAAGGATTAAAATCAATCAAATATCTTGTCAATAGGGCTTTCAGTTTTTTCAAACCCCGGCTGTGTATTGGTAGCCTTATGTTTGTACCACATGGCAAAAACTAGAGTAAGAATTAGGATAAGACCAAAAAATGAGAACTTCCAACCCCATATATTACCAAGGTATTCTTTGTCAAACTGCTCATCCCTTTCAGGTGTTTTATGCTCTTTACCGGTCATTTTTAATTGATTAGGTCGAATAAAAGAATGAAAATCGAAAATTTGGCGTTAAATATGCGAGACAATACTAAATAACCCTTCTATTTGTTGTTCCGCAATCCGTAACGGTTTACATTACTCCTAAGAAGTGTTATTTTAGTAGAAGAATAAAGGTAAAGATAATACATAAGGTCCTTTAGATCATTTATCTTCACCAGAATCTAGTTTGTGTCAAAACATTGAAAAGTATGAAAAACATTGGTTTAATGATCGGATCCTCTTTATTGAGCGCGATTTTAGCGGTATTTATCTATCGCCATTTCGAAGAGCCTGTTAAAGTGATTATCCGTGAGGAAACTAAACCAATTTTTTCCAGCTTTAAAGAGGCGAATGCTGAAAACACAAATACAGCACCATCAACCCGCACGATAAGCAGCTCAGCACCAACAGACTTTATTTCTGCTGCCGAATCGGTAACACCGGCAGTTGTAAATATTAAGGCCTCCTCTTCTGGAGAATATGACATTTGGGGAGGTTACGGCGGTTCATCTGGATCAGGAGTTATTATTAGCAAGGATGGATTAGTTGTTACCAACAACCATGTGATTGAAGACAGTGATGAACTTGAAGTTTCATTAAGCGACAAGCGCAAATTTAAAGCAAAACTTATTGGGACAGATGAAAATACGGATTTGGCTTTATTGAAAATAGATGGAGAAAATCTTCCTTGGTTACCCATTGGCGACTCTGATTCTATTCGAACCGGAGAATGGGTATTGGCTGTAGGCAATCCATTCAATTTAGAATCCACAGTTACTGCTGGAATTGTTTCTGCCAAAGGGAGAAGTATCGACATACTTGAAGGAGAATATAAAATTGAATCATTTATTCAAACCGACGCAGCAGTAAACCCAGGGAACTCTGGAGGAGCGTTAGTAAATACAAACGGGGAATTAATTGGAATCAACACTGCTATTATAACTCGTTCTGGAAGATATGAAGGCTATTCATTCGCAATACCAATAAATCTGGCGAATAAAATTATTAATGACTTGCACGACTACGGTGTTGTTCAACGTGGAATATTAGGCGTTGGAATAGACGAGATAACTGAAATTAAAGCAAATGAATTGGGTCTTGTAGCGGTCGAAGGTGTTTTGATTTCACGCATCACTCCTAAGAGTGGAGCTGATGATGCCGGTTTAAAAAGAGGTGATGTTATTCTTTCCATCAACGAAGTAAAAACCTCAACAATTCCTGCTTTGCAAGAACAAGTAGCGCGGTATAGACCGGGAAACAAAGTGGCAGTAGAATATTTCAGAAAAGGAAAAAACTATCAAACCGAAGTAGTTCTAAAAAATAAAAGTAATACTATAGATTTAGTTGGAGCAGGACCAGATTATAGTTTATTAAAAAATCTAGGATTTGAAATTCGAAATTTGACCGATTCTGAAACAAGTAAAATGAACACTAAAGGTGTCATGGTAATATCAGTTTTCCGCGGATCAACAATCGAAAGAACCAATATGGATCCCAACTTTGTTATCACAAAAATCAATGATGTAGCTGTAAGCTCTGTTGATGAGGTTGTCAATCTGTTAAAAACGGCCACTGGAAAAGTGATGCTAGAAGGGGTTTATGAAGAATACAATGGCGAATATTACTATGCTTTTAAGGTGAATGGAGACTAATTCTTCTTTTCAGATCGATTCTTCAAAAGAGATTTGGGCAGTAGCCCAAATCTCTTTTTTTATGCTCATAGAAATGCTTCCTAGCAAAAGGTCTTTTCGTATTTTGTGGAAGATTATTAATACTGTCTAAATATCACCAAGACCATTAGCAAGTTAAAACATGACTAAAGAAGAATTAGAAGATAATCAGAACGAAGATGCCATGAAGCTTTTGCTCTCAAAGCGGAATAGACTTTTCGAAACAATCGCCTTAGGGGGAGGTCAAAAAAATATTGATAAGCTACATAGCAAAGGCAAAATGACAGCTCGGGAAAGAGTCAATTTTTTAATAGATGAGAATAGTTATTTCATGGAGATCGGAGCCTTTGCCGGCTATGAAATGTATGAAGAATACGGCGGCTGTCCTGCCGGTGGTGTAATCACTGGATTAGGTTATATCAATGGAAGACTTTGCATGATAATCGCTAATGACGCCACTGTAAAGGCTGGAGCTTGGTTTCCAATTACAGGAAAGAAAAATCTACGTGCCCAGGAAATCGCAATGGAAAATAGACTCCCCACTATTTACTTGGTAGACAGTGCCGGTGTTTTCCTTCCATTGCAAGATGAAATTTTTCCCGATAAGGAGCACTTTGGTCGTATCTTTAGAAACAATGCAAGGATGTCCTCCATGGGCATTCCCCAGATTGCTGCCATCATGGGCGCTTGCGTCGCGGGCGGAGCTTACCTACCGATTATGTCAGATGAAGCGCTGATTGTAGAAGGCACTGGTTCTATATTCTTGGCAGGTCCTTATTTAGTGAAAGCAGCTATCGGAGAAACTGTAGACAAGGAAACGCTAGGTGGCGCAACTTCACAATGTGAAATTTCTGGAGTTACTGATTACAAAATGCCGGATGATGCTACTTGCTTAAATACTATCAGAGATTTAGTTGACAAAATGGGCGCATTTCCAAAAGCTGGGTTTGATCGCAAAGAAAATGTGGAGCCAAAAATATCAGCAGATAATATTTTTAAAATATTTCCAGAGTTAAGAACTAAGCCTTACGATACTAAGGAACTTTTGAAATGTTTAGTGGATGATTCAGAATTTATTGAATACAAAGAAGGCTATGGTAAAACTATCATTTGTGCCTATGCACGGATAGATGGTTGGTCTGTTGGAATAGTTGCCAACCATCGTGAAGTAGTAAAGTCGAAAAAAGGAGAGATGCAATTCGGAGGAGTAATCTATTCAGATTCTGCTGACAAAGCAACACGCTTTATTATGAATTGTAATCAAAAGAAAATTCCATTGGTTTTCCTTCATGATGTAACTGGGTTCATGGTTGGAACTCGTTCTGAACAAGGTGGCATCATAAAAGATGGCGCTAAGTTGGTAAATGCAGTTTCGAATTCTACGGTTCCAAAAATTAGTGTGGTTATGGGGAATTCGTATGGAGCTGGGAATTATGCAATGTGTGGGAAAGCTTATGATCCAAGATTCATTTTTGCATGGCCTACTGCTAAGATTGCTGTAATGGGAGGTTCCCAAGCGGCAAAAGTGCTTACTCAAATTCAAGTTTCTTCGTTAAAGAAAAAAGGGCTTGAACCAGACGATGTCGCAGAAAAAGAATTATTTGAAAAAATTAAAAATAGATACGATACACAAACTACTCCCTACTATGCTGCTGCAAGACTTTGGGTAGATGAAATCATCGACCCAGTAGATACTCGAAGACATATCTCTATGAGTATTGAAGCGGCCAACAATGCTGAAGTAGAAAAATTTAATCCTGGTGTAATTCAAACCTAAAAGCTTTAATACGAAATGTTCGAAAGACTAAAAGAAAAATGGGGAGTAAGCGCTTGGCAGTTGGTATTAATCTTGTGCACCTTTGCCATTGGTGGAAGTCTATCAGGAATTTTAGCCAAAAAAGTTATGGCTTTTGTTCCAATGGACAAGTCCCCTTTCTGGTGGATCCTTTATATCATCATAGTTACGATTATTTGGCCTTGCTGCGTATTAGCAGTTTCCATATTTTTTGGTCAGTTTACTTTTTTCAAAAAATATATTTTAATGCTTGCGAAAAAAATCAAGCTCATTTCTTAAACACAAGACTCTTAAATTTTTAAAAGTCTTTTAATCAAATACATGCAACTAGTTGCCAAAACCTTAGAAGGATTAGAGGAATTATTAGCCGTAGAATTAGAAGAAATCGGAGCCAAGAAAATTGAAATTGGCAGACGTGCTGTAACCTTCGAAGGGGATACACTTTGCATGTATAAGGCAAACTTACTTTGTCGTTGTGCCATCCGTATCTTGGTTTCTATTGGAAGTTTTGAGGTAAGGAATGAAGCCGAACTTTATCGTGCGGTAAAGTCCGTCGATTGGGAATCCTACATGAAGAAAGATGAAACCTTGGCCATAGATGCGGTGGTGAATTCAGAATTTTTCAACCATTCTAAATATGCTGCGCTAAAGTCGAAAGACGCCATCGTTGATCGCTTTCGTGATAAGTTTGGAGTACGTCCATCCGTAGATTTGAAAGATCCCAAACTCAGAATAAACATTCACATTAAAGGAGATATACTCAATATCAGTTTAGATAGCTCCGGAGATTCTTTGCATCGCCGAGGGTATCGAAGCCTAGCTGGACAAGCCCCCGTTTCTGAGGTATTAGCAGCTGGAATGGTAAAGCTAAGCGGTTGGGATGGGAAAACTACTTTGCTAGATCCAATGTGTGGATCAGGCACCATTTTAATAGAAGCAGTAAAAATTGCGCTTGGAATTCCTTCGTTCACCAAAAATCGACGATTTGGTTTTGAACAATGGAATAATTTTAAACCGGACCTTTGGAAAAGGGTGAAGGAATTTGCTTTCAAAAAACCAGAGATAGAATTGCCGTTAATTCAAGGAATGGATATGGACAATGAAGCTATTGCCGTTGCCAAGGAAAATATTGCCATTGCGGATCTGACAGGCTTGATAAAATTAACTGTAGAAAAATTTGAGGATTTTGAACCACCAGAATCTGCGGGTCATATCATTAGTAATCCACCATATGAATTAAGAATAGTTACTGGAGATATCAATGCGCTCTATAAGATGATGGGGGACACTTACAAACAAAAATATGGCGGATGGCAAGCTTGGATTATTTCAAGCAATCGAGAAGCCTTCAAACATGTGGGCCTTAAGACATCCCGTAAAATGGTATTGTTTAACGGGCCCTTAGAATGTCGGCTTCAGAAATACGAAATGTACAAAGGAACCAGAAAGTTCTCCAAGCTTAACAAAGCGAAAGAATAAATTTGACACTTTATTTTATCTTGGCTATCTGATTATCGCGTACAATTGTACATCTTTGCGAAAAAATTGCGTTGGAATTTTTCATTACAATATTAGCCTCTCTTTTTACAGTGGTAAATCCACTAGGAGCTGTCCCTGTCTGGTTGGCGCTAACACCAGATTATAGTCGGGTAGAAAGGAATAAAGCTGCTCTAATGACTGGCATCTATTTCTTTTTAATATTGATGAGCTTCTTTCTTGCAGGAACATTCATTCTTGAGTTTTTTGGAATCAGCTTGCATGCAATGAGAATAGCAGGAGGACTTATTATCCTGAGTTCAGGTTATGCTCTTTTGAATGGCAAGTTCGCTGAGTCTAGAGCGATGAATAAAAAGGTTCGAAAAGAAGCCTTGGAAAAAACAGATATTACTTTTTCGCCTATGGCCATGCCTATGCTAAGTGGCCCTGGATCAATTTCATTATTGATTTCAATGTATGCCGAACATGTGGAATGGGATTCTCGTATTTTAATTGCCGTTGCAATTTTTACCACTGCAATATTAGTCCTGGCTATTTTAAGATCCGCTCCTTATTTATTTAAACTATTAGGAGTAGGAGGAATTAAAGCGCTATCAAGAATCATGGGATTTCTGGTAATGGCCATTGGAATAGAATACATCATTGCTGGAATTGTAGGACTAGTTTCCTCTTTAGCTAAATAACATTTTTTCTTTTCCAAAATAAAAAAAGGATTCGCCCACTACAGCGAATCCTTCAGACATATGGTTAACTAAAACTATTACGAACTTTCCGAAACAAGAGGTCTCGGAATTTTTTAAGTTATTTTAACAAAGTAATATCTCCTGCATAGTCCACTACTTCTCCATCGATGAATTTAATTTTGGCATAATAAACATAAACACCAGGGTTCATTGGGGTTCCACTTATCGTTCCATCCCAACCCCAATTTTGAGCTCCCGTATTAGGTTCAAAGGCTTCAGGAATTCTATACATAATCTCTCCCCAACGATCCACTACAATAAAGTCTTCAATCATTGTTACACCTTTGCCAGTGAAGATTTGAAATATGTCGTTACCGCTGGAACTATTAGGATTAAATGCATTGGGTATATAAACATTTCGGTCTTTTTTCACACGGACTTGCACCAAGTCTTCATGTTCACAACCATTTTCATCAATCACAGTTACGCGGTAAGTTGTGGTTACTAAAGGTGATACTGTAAGTCCAACACAACCCCCATCAGGACATAAAATGGTTTCGTTATCCCAAGTCATAGATGCAATAGGCGCACCTCCCATTGTGATTTGTGTACTGAGGTAAGTGGAATCTCCATAAGATATAACCTCTTGAGCTGCACTCAAATCAACTAAAAGAGAATCAGGTTCTTCAATTTCAAAAGTCTGTTCAACTAAACATCCGTTTGCATCCTCTGCTGAAAGATTATATTCTCCAGGTTGAAGGCCACTGATTATACCATTTCCACCAAGTGGTCCTTGATCAATTCCATATAAATAAGGTGCAGCCCCACCAAAAGTATTAGTGACGATAACTAATCCATTGGCATCCCCGATACAACTTACATCCTCTGTTTGGAAATCCAATTGAATTTCCTCAGGCTGATTTAACGTCTCTTGATAAATGGTAGAACAATCATTTGCATCAGTAATCACAACAGTATATGTACCTTCTCCAATATCTGTTACTGTCGAACCAGTTGTGGCATTTGCATCATCCCATAAATAGCTTATTCCTCCTGTTCCACCAGTGGCATTAACGCTGATAAACCCATCTTCAGATCCAAAACAAGTAACATTAAAACCATCATAAGATGATACCTCTTCAACCATTACATCCATTCCTTCTGGATCATCAATTACGATGGAAAGCTCATCAGAACAATTTTCGATGTCAGTAACAGTTACTAAATAAGTTCCTGCTGGAAGTCCATCAATATTTTGAGCTCCATCAAATTGATTCACATTCCAATCAAAATCAAAAGCTCCAAGATTTCCTCCAGATACCTGTAAGGCAATAGCGGCATCTTCCCCTCCGTTACAAATCAACTCAGTTACTGACTCTGAAAGAATTAATTCATCTGGCTGCGTTAACAATATGGCTGTCGGAATAAATTCACAACCATTATCATCTGTCACGGTAACTGTGTATTCTATTCCCGCACCAATACCAAGTATTTCATCTGTATCCTCATTGTTGCTCCACAGGTAATTATATGGCTCAGTTCCTCCCACTACTTGCGCAACCGCCCCACCATCATTGAACCCAAAGCAACTAACAGATTGCGAAGTTTGCGTCAAGGCGGATAAGGCCGCAGGTTCTTGTATATCAAAATTGATATTAGTAGGACACCCATTGCCATCAGTTACCAAAGCAGTGTAAAGACCTGCTGGTAAATCTGAAGCCACTAATCCGTCAGGAATATTCGGTAAGGCAGAACTTGTCCATTCAACTGTAATAGGATTAACCCCACTTTGAATATCGACGGTTGCCGTTCCAGTATTTTCTCCATTACACAGCACATCTTGTTGATCCTGTTGGAACTGAACACCTGACGGATCATTTACTGCAAAGGCATCTTCATATTCGCATCCTAAAGCATCTACTACTGTAACGGCATAATTCCCGTTTACTAGTAAGGTCGGGTTGGAAGTATTTCCAATATTTGGGTCTGCCCAAATATAGTCATAGGTCCCAGAGCCTCCAGACACATCCAAATTAATTGCTCCATCATTATTTCCACAAAGCGCTGGGGTTATACTGGGGTTCACAATAATTTCTGTTCCTTGAGTGATCTCAATTCCAGCTATCGGTGTATCACATCCATCATTGTCAGAAACAACCACCGAATAAGTTCCTGCAGGTAATCCAATTGGGTCTTCAATGTTTTGAGTTGTTCCAGTCCAATCAAAATTGTAAGGACCATTTGTTCCAACTACCGTAAGATCAATGCTTCCTGTTGCTTGATTAAAGCAAGCTACATTAGTTGAAGTAAAAGTAACTTGAGCTGCCTGTGGTTGGCTAACTGGAACCGTCAACTCAAAAGGGCATAGATTCGAATCATATACTGTAACAGAATAATTATCTGGACCAACGTTTATTTGATTTTGAATGTCTGGTAAATTTTCCCAATCAAAAGTAAACCCACCTACTCCACCAGTTGGTGTTAAGTCTATTGTTCCATTATCAACATCACAATTGGAATCCGTTGTTTGGAATTGAACATCGATAGCCATTGGCTCTCCGACTATTATGTTTAATGCCTCTGCAGTACAATCCAGTGGGTCAGTTACTACAACTGTATAACTTCCTGCTGCAAGACTATCTATCATGTCAACATCGCCAAATGCTGGATCCGACCAAACATAACTCAATGTCCCATTCGGGCTGGTTGAATTCGTTTGTATCAAACCTGTTGCCGAGCCATTACAGAGTGCATCAATAGGCGTTGCCACTACTGTTGGATTATCAGGCATATTAATATTGAAAGATTCTATTTGCGGGCAACCATTAGAATCAGAAATATTCAATTGATAATTTCCTTCTTGAAGATTGCTAAGCATTGGAGAATCTTCGTTTGTTATTCCTGGTCCAGACCAAATGTAAGTTAAGGTTCCCGTTCCACCATCCACTTGAGTACTAATCTCTCCATTATTATTTAAGCAAGTTGGATCAACTGTGGTTCCGGAGATATTAATGGCCAGCGGTTCTTCAATTTCAATAGCAAAAAGAGTGTTTACACAACCTGTTTGTATATCTGTAATCGTTACATCATAAAAACCAGGTGTTAAATCAGTAGCCACTTGGACATTTCCAACGGTAGGATCAGACCATGCAAAATCAAAATTACCGCTTCCATCTATCGTACTAATTGAGATTGTACCATCATTAAAACTATTACAAGTAATATCCGTTTCTACTTGTGCGGGGGTAAAAGAACCTGGAGCCTGAATAGAAAAAGTTTCTTCTGCTGGACATCCATTATCATCTGTTACGGTTACATTGTAAGAACCTGATCCCAACGAACTAATATCCTGAGTAGCATATGTTCCATTGTTCCAATTATAAGTATAGTCTCCAGTAACTGTTCCTCCCGTCACCGAAATGTCAATTTGTCCATCCGGTGTTTGGCAAGAAGGATCATCGAAGTTATCTAATTCAATTTGAACAGGTGTAGGTTCATCTACAACGACTTGTGCAGAAATATTACAATCATTTTGATCGGTGATTATTACTGGATAAGTTCCGGCAGGCAAGCTTGTAATTGAAGCGGCATCTGGATAGGCAGTTCCCCAATCATAAGAGTAGGTACCCGCGCCCGACCCTCCTGTTATTTCAACTGAAGCCGTCCCATCAGTTCCTCCATTGCAGAGAAGAGTTGATCCTATTTCATTTAAAACTGCTAAAGCATTTGGCTCATCTACAACGATAGATTGATTAGCATCGCAACCATTTGCGTCGGTTATAAGTAAGTCATAAGTTCCAGAAGAAACCGAACCTGTATGAGTTGCTTGATTTGGCAAAGTGGGTGTCCAAGTGTAATCGATATTTCCAGTTCCTCCCGTTACTTGAACATCAATAGTACCGTTGGGAAGATTACAAGAAGCATCTGCTGTCGTAAAAGTAATTTCCAATTGCTCAGGTTGACCTACTTCAATATTATCCACTAAGGTTTCACAGCCGTCATCATCGGAAACAATAACAGAATAAGTTCCAGCAGAAAGACCAACTGGATCTTCAATTGTTTGTGTGGTTCCGGTCCAATCAAAGTAGTAAGGTGGATTTGTACCTATTACATCAAGATTGATTGAACCATTTATTCCATCAAAACAGGTGGTGGCCGTTGCTAAAGAGGTTACAATGGCGGCATCAGGTTGCACGATTTGGACGGTCTCCTCTGCAGGACAACCATTGTCGTCCGTTACAGCTAGCACATAAGTTCCAACTCCAAGGCCAGTCAAATCTTGCGTATTAAAGTCACCACTATTCCAATCGTAATTATAGTCTCCCGAAACAGTTCCTCCGGCAACCGAAATCTCAATTGATCCTGTTGGTGTTTGACATTCTGTTGTGTTTACTTGATCCACAGTTATCGCCAGTGGAGCGGGTTCACCCACTACAACTTGAGTGGAGATCATACAGCCATCAGTATCGGTAATTACCACTGGATAAGTGCCGGCGGTTAGATCTGTTATCATTGCAGCATCAGGATAAGTTCCACCCCAGTCATAAGAGTAAGTCCCTAAGCCAGATCCTCCACTTATTTCAACAGTTGCTGTACCATCATTTCCACCAAAACATAAAACATCGCTGGGCGATTCATTTAAAACTTCAAGCTGAACAGGTTCATCGACTACTATCGTTTCAATTGCATCACATCCATTGTCATCGGTTATTTCTAAATTATAAGTTCCAGCTAAAAGGGTTCCCAAATGATCAGGTTGATTTGGAAGAGTTGGTGTCCAAGCGTAATTTACATTTCCCGTACCACCTGAAACTTCTACGTCAATAGTTCCATTGGCAAGACTACAGGTTGCTAGATCTGTGGTGAAAGTGATTTGCAACTCTTCTGGTTGGTCAACAATTATATCATTAACTGCAGTTGTACATCCATCTTCATCTGAAACAACAACGGAGTACGTTCCAGCAGTCAAACCAATTGGGTCTTGAACATTCTGAGTAGTTCCAGTCCAAGTAAAATTGTATGGAGGGTTATCGCCATTTACATCTAAGTTAATAGAACCATTATTTCCATTAAAACAACTTACTGATCCCGAAAGAGCAGATGCAGTTGCAGGTGTTGGTTGCGTAATTTCAGCCGAAGTTTGAGCCGGGCATAAGTTTTCATCCAACACAGTTACAAAGTATGTTCCTATTCCTAATCCTGAAGGGTCTTCCACGTCAACAATATCTTGCCAATCATATGAATAATTCCCTACCCCACCTGATGCGGTTAAATTAATTGAACCATTGTCTACATCACAATCCGTTTGAAATGATTCAGTTGATAATAACAAGGGTGCAGGTTGATCTATCATTATACTTAATAATTCCGCTGTACAATTCTCGTCATCAGTTACTATAACATCATAAGTTCCTTGAGCAAGCCCAGTTGCTAAATCGGTATCCCCAATTGTAGGATCAGACCAACTATAAACCACATTTCCATTAGCACCTGTAGTGGTCAATTGAATAGTACCTGTAGAACCTGCATTACAAAGTACATCAGTCGGCACAGCGTCTATCGTCGGTGGCGTGGGTATTGCTACATTTACCATGAGTTGAGCAGGACAATCATTGGCGTCCAAAATATCGAGTACAAAGTCACCTGACATAAGGTTTGTTAAGCCTTGAGTAGTTTCATTTGAAATACCTGGTCCATTCCAATTAAACTGAAAACCACCGGCACCACCTGAAATATTTACGTCGATAGATCCGTCATTATTTAAACAGGAGGCATCAATTACATTAGAAACCGAAACGTCAATTGATGACGGTTCAGTAATTTCGATTTGAAGTATTTCTTCTTCACAGCCAGTTATATTATCTGTAATTACTACATCGTAAAAACCTGGATTAAGACCAGTCGCATTTGGAGTATCCCCTATTGAAGGAACAGACCAGTCGTAAGAGAAATCTCCCGAACCATTTGTATTGCTTACTGTGATTTCGCCATCTGCAAAACTATTACAAGAAACATCCACATTATTTTCGCTAGGAATAAATGTTTCAGGTGCTTCAATGTCATAACTTCCTGTGATAATACAATCATTGTCGTCCGTTATGACTACCGAATAAGTTCCTTCTGGCAAACCCGAAATATTTTGATCGCTATAGTCTCCGCTATTCCAATCAAAGGAATAATCGGAAGAAACAGTTCCTCCCGTAATTGAAATACTTATCGCACCATCTTCTACTTGACAGGAAGGATCAATGGCATTTACCAAATCAAGCGTTAAAATTTCGGGTTGTGTTACCTCTGCATCCCCCTCGATAGTACATCCATCTGCATCTGTTACGATTACTGTATAAATTCCTGCAACTAAGCCATCAATATTCTCGGCATCTGGAAATCCTGGACCCCAATCATAGCTATAGGTCCCAAGACCAGATCCTCCATCAATTTCAATTGATGCTGTACCATCAGTATCTCCAAAACAATCTACAGTGGAACCGTCAGTTCCAATAACTTCTAATGCATCTGGTTCGGCTACCACAAATGTTTCTGTTTCCTGACAGCCATTTCCGTCCGTAATAATTACAGAATAAGTTCCTGCGGCTAAATTCTGATTATGATCAGGACTATTTGGCAAGGTTGGAGTCCAACTATAATCTATATTTCCAGTACCGCCCATAACGACTGCATTGATAGACCCATTTGGTAAATTACAAGTAGCTTCATCTGTAGTTCCCGAAAGGTTTAATGCTGGTGGTTCTGTAACTTCTAAATTGGTCAACTGAGAGGTACAATCATTTTCATCCGTAATTAGAACAGAGTAAAATCCAGCATCCAGTCCTGTAGGATCTTCAACATTATTTGGAATTGTTCCTCCTGTCCAATCATACTCAAAAGTCCCTGTTCCACCATTGGTAGAAATCGAAATGGCTCCTGATTCATCATCATTACATTGCAATGGTGTAATCGAAACTAATTGAGATTCGAATACATCAGCCTCCGGAATAGTAGTATTAAAAATTTGTTGGCAACCTGTTTCATCTGTTATGGTTACCGCACATGCTCCAGAAAGCAAAGAAGTTGCTGTTTGGGTATCCTCCGCGCTACACCATTGGTATAAATAATTAGTTCCCACACCACCGGAAGGGATAGCAATGGCGGATCCATTGGCCTGCCCAAAACAAAGTGTACTGGTGGGCGTAATGGTCGCTGTAATTAATGTCGGTTGTTCAATTTCTTCTTGAAAAACTGCCGTACAATTATTCGCATCGGTAACGATGATATCATAAACACCTGGAGCTAAACTACCATTACTTGCGTTATTATTTAAGGAAGGACTTCCCCAATCATACATATACCCTCCTCCGCCAGCAGTTATATTAATACTTACAGAACCGTCGTCTGCTCCATTACAAGAAACATTAGTAAAAGTGGATGTTCCGACTGGAGCATCTGGTTCCGTTATAATAGCCGATGCATTTGCAACACATCCATTAATGTCAGTAACAATTACATTATACGTTCCTGCTGGAAGACCAGAAGGATCCTCAATATCTGGAGCAGAATCCCAATCGTATGTTGCTATAGCTGAACCACCAGTAACGGTTAATTGCAATGAACCGGTAGATTGTGAACAATTTGACTGTGTCGGATTCACCGAAGCAGTCAAAAGATCTGGTTGAGTGATAGTGGCTGATCCCAAGACTGTACACATATTATTATCTGTGACTGTAACGTTGTAATTTCCTATTCCTAAACCAGTAGGATTAATCACATCTGGCGCGTTGTCCCAATCAATTACATAGGGAACGGCTCCTCCAGAAATAACTAGATTTAATTCACCTGTACTATTTCCGAAGCAATCAACATTCGTAATATCAATTGAGCTAATTGAGGGTCCATCAGCATTTGGAATACTTTCAGTAAGCACAGTTTCGCAACCCAAATTATCAAAGATGGTCACTTGATATGATCCTGCTCCCGCAGCACTTAAATCTTGATTCATGGTGGAATTACTCCACATATAAGTGTATGGTGGAGTTCCACCACTAGGGGTAATATCGATCGTACCCGTCGCTTGTCCACAGGCCGATGCGGTGAACCCGTCTACAGTTCCAGCAACCGCAGAAGTAGGTTCAATTATTGTTACAAGTAAACTATCTTGACAACCTAAATCATCTGTTGCTGTAACCCAGTAGCTTCCAGCTCCAAGACCGCTTACCGTAGGCCCAGTTTGAGCACCAGCATTGGAGTCCCATTGATAAACAATAGTACCCGTTCCTCCTATTGCAGCCACGGTTATCTCACCAGTTAAATCGTTAATACAATTTATATTTTGAACAATTGGAACGTCATCAATTTCGACAATTGGTGTTCCAAATACTTCTACGGTCGTAATATTATCGCACATGTTGGCATCAGAAACTGTAATTGAATATATACCAGGCGCTAGTCCTGTAGCTGTTGGAGTTGTTTGGTCACCTGCTGCAGAATCCCACAAGTAACTATAGGGGACTGCTCCGCCTGTTGGAAATACGGAAGCCGTACCATTAAGAGTTGTTCCACAAGAGGAGGGAGTTTGAGCGGTACTAGAAAGACTAGGGCCACTAACATCGGCAGTAATTACTATTTGAGATAAAGCAGCCACACAGACTTTTAATCCTCTATCATCAACTGCTTCCATTGTAATCTGAACAGTATAGGTTCCTGGCTCATTTATTATTGCGATCTGACCACTTTGAGAAACAAAAAAACCATCATCAGTATCCCATTCATATATATAGGTGATCTGAGGATCAAAATTAGGAACAACCGCTGTCAACAAAATATTTGGAACATCGCAATTAAGTACAGTTGTCGGAGAAGCTTGTATGTAATTGGAAGTATCAATAACTGCAAGGCTTAAATTTAAAAAGCGATTGCAAAAATTATCATCTACACCAAACGGAACCGGCAGCCCATTTATTGGAGGATAAAAAGGAGTTCCATTAACAATATATGGCTCTCCCGGACAAAGAAAGAGGAAAGAATCTAAATCTATTGGAATAAATTCTTCTACTGTTAAATCATAAATTATTTCACATCCTAATCCGGCGGAAGGATTATCAATAGGGACGGAATACACTCCTGCGGGATAAGATTGTCCATTTTCTGGAAAAATATAGCCTCCATCTTCTTGGCAATATGTGCCAAAGGCCACATCCATTTGGTTTTCATTTATGGTTACGGTTATACAGGCTTGATTTACTCCAGTTGGATCTTGATAACAATCATTGAGACCTTCTGCACATATTGTGGCTGTTCCTCCAACTGCAGACCCCCAATCAGTAACTGTCATTGAGCTACCATTATCGTTAAAGGAAACATCACCAGGAGTAACAGTCCAATAGTTAAAACTTGAATTAAATCCTAAAGGAGCGGTATAGGTTTGATCAGGTGCTCCAGGACAAAGGGAAGTAAGACCAGTCACTATTGAAGGGCTTTGTGGTTCAGGTGCAAAAGTATTTCCATCAGTAACTGTAAAAGCATAGTCACAAACGTCCCCGGCCCAACCATCAATAAATAAATGGTAGACATCTCCGATAATTAGAGGACTAAGAACTATGGTCAAATTCCCCATGTTTTGTCCCCCATTGCAATAAACACTTTGGGAAAAACCGCAATCCGTATAGACACCAACTTGCACGCCATTACCAGCGGTACAATTAGTAATATTTAAGTTCAAAGTAACCGAGGTCGTACCTGCAGCGAAGGATACCCACTCAATATTATTAGCAACATTAGTAGTACCTGGGCAAAGAGGATTAGGTCCATTTACATTAACTCCTGTAGGAAGTGTTCCTGAAAAGCCGTTTACCTCTCCACAGCAGAGAAAAGGAGCATCTTGGCAACTAGAGCCTGGTTGAGGAACAATTGGAATACAACCTTGAGAATACAAGTCAGTAGTAAATGCCGCGATTAGCAGCAGCAGGGTAAGCAGCTTATTCATTGTGCAAGTCAGTTTTTGGTGACACAAAGAGACTATCCTAAAGCTCCAAGTGTGCTTAAAATTAAATTTGGGAAAACAGCTACGTAGATGGGAATATTATCTGTGATTCTTATGGGGATCCAAATATAGTAAAAGAGTTTTAACTATAAAAAGAATATTATCAAGCATTTACGTGAATTTTGCGAGAGATTTTGTCTTTTTTCGGATATGAACAAAAAAAGAAGGGGGTTTCCTCTTGCGAGAAAACCCCTTTTCCTATGGTTAACTAAAACTATTACCGAGTTGACTACTTGACTAAAGTCAGATCACCTGCATATTCAATCACCTCTCCATCCCTATATTTGACTTTTGCGTAGTATACAAAAACACCTGGGTTCATAGGTTTTTGGCGTAGTGTGCCATCCCATCCCCAAGCTTGATTTCCTGTGTGAGGATCAAAGGCCTCATCTATTCTATACATAATTTCACCCCAACGGTCGACAACTATGAATTCTTGAATTTCAGTCACTCCTCTACCCGGATAGAATTGGAAAAATTCATTACCATTGGATGAGTTTGGATTAAATGCATTTGGAATGTAGATGTCTCTATTTTTTCTAACTCTTACTAAAATTTCATCTTCATTTTCACATCCATTTTCATCTACTACTGTAACCCTATAAGTTGTTGTTGTTACTGGCTTTACATTTATAGTATTACAATTTCCAAGAGGACAAAGTAAATCTCCATTATCCCATTCTAAAATACTTACAATGGCACCACCAAGACCAACTTGTGTTCCGAGAGTTATTGAATCACCCCATTCAAGATCAATATCATCAGTAATGATATTAGAACCATCAGTTACTTCAATAGTCAATTCGTTTGGTTCTTCAATATTAACAATAGCCTCAGTAGGACAGCCGTTTGCGTCTTCACCGATCAAGGTGTATTCTCCTTCTGGCAAACCATTAAACACTGTACTTCCAGTAAGTGCTCCGTCTAAAGAGAACATATAATCTCCAGCACCTCCAATCGTATTTGTTATAATTAGTGCACCATTAGCTTCTCCAAAACAACGAACATCTACTTCTTCATATTCAACCATTATTTCAGAAGGCGCAGTTAGTGTTTCATCCAATTCCTTGGAACATCCATTTTCATCAGTTACAATTAACTGATAAGTTCCTTCCCCAACATTCATTAAATCTTGATCTGTAGATATAGCCGTTGATGAATTTGCGTCAAACCATTCGTAGGTTAAATCTCCTGTCCCCCCTTGGGCAGAAGTCTGAATAAATCCATCTTCGAACCCAAAACAGCTTACGTTGAAGGATTCAAATTCAGAAATGGAAGCCACTTGCAATTCTACACCGGCTGGATTATCGATAGTTATAGATTCTTCATCTGTACAACCCATTGCATCTGTAACAGTAACTATATAATCACCCGCACTAAGTCCAGTGAGCTGATCTTGGCCGTCGTACTGATCTAGATTCCAATCAAACATATTTCCAGCATTACCACCAGTTACCGTTAAGCTAATCTCCGCATCAGATTCATCATTACAGGTAAGCCCAATAGCTGTTTGTTGAATTTCTAATGCATCAGGTTGAGTAATTTGAATATCTGCAAATTCTTCACACCCATTAAAATCAGTAACCGTCACGTTATAAGTTTGACCTCCTGAAAGTCCTGGAAGTCCAGTAACTTCTTGAGTGGTGGAACTATTCGGATCATCCCATTCATAAGTATAAGGAGCTGTACCGCCGGTAGGTTGTGCTATTCCAATTCCATTATCCAATCCAAAACAACTTACGGATTGATTGGCTAAAGCCGTTGCCGCTAATGCTGTTGGTTCTGTGATATCAAACGCAAAAGCCGAAGGACATCCATTTGCATCAATTATTTCTACGAAATACATTCCGGCTAATAAGCCATTAATATCATCTGAACCTATCGCGTTTAATGTTGTTGTTGAGATTACGTTATTTAAATCATCAGTCCAAGTAATATCATAAGGGGCTGCTCCACTAGTAATATTAACTGTTGCTTGACCACCTGCGTCACCAAAACATAAGTTATCTACTTGTGCGTCGGTAAATTGAGTGGCCGCAGGATCGTTCAATACAAATGACTCAACAAATGGGCACATATTTCCATCAAAAATAGTGACAGCATATACACCGTTATTCAAACCTGTAGGGTTCTGAACATCAGGTACCATTGGGTTGTCCCAATCAAAAGTAAAGGGTCCATTTCCTGAATCTATTGTCAAATTAATAGAACCATCCGGCGTACCTCCACATAAATCTGGAGATCCAACGCCAGTTACCGTAACTTCCGCTCCCTCATCAATTGTATAAGTTCCAAACGTTTCACAGTTATCATCATCACTTACAGTAACTGAGTAAGTACCTGCAGATAATCCAGTAGGATTTTGAACATCTGCAACAGATGGATCATCCCAATCATAAGAATAAGTTCCAGTTCCCGTAACTGTTAATTGAATGCTTCCATTATTTCCTTGAAAACAAGTTACAGGAGTTAGCAATTCAGAAAGTGTGGCTGGATTTGGTTGATCTACAGTTACTAAGGTGATTGCTGGACAGTTGTTTGCATCAAATACAGTAACGTTATAATTTCCTGGTCCAACTGCTGGTTGATTTTGGGTTTGAGGTAAAGTTGTATCCTCCCATTGGAAAGTATACCCTCCTACTCCACCTCCTGGCACCAAGTCTATTGTTCCGTTGTCAACATCACAATCTGAAAGCGTTGAGCTACCAGTTAAGGTAACTTCAGTTGGTGTGTCCACTAAAATATTATTAACCTCCGCTGTACAATTCTCATCATCAGTAATGGTAACGTTATACATTCCTGTATTAAGACCATTTGCTTGTGCAACATTTCCAATTGTTGCATCTGACCATTCATAAGTAAAGTTTCCATTGGGTGTGGATCCCATTGCTAGAATAGAGCCAGTGTTTTCTCCAAAACACATTGTAGGACTAGGAGTCGCAGACAGTGCTGGTTGAGCTGGTGGATCAAGTGTCACTAGCAAAGTTCCAGGGCACAGATTTTCATCTAAAACATTCAATGTATAATTCCCTGATTCCAGTCCAGATATTGTAGATGCAGCTGAAGAAAATGAATTTGGACCATTCCAAGTCAAGCCTAGAGCTCCTGTTCCACCACTAACGACCGCAATGATTTCTCCATCGTTATTCAAGCAGGATGGATCATCTGGTGTGCCATTCAAAACAAGTGGCATAGGTTCTGTAATTGGCACATTTACAGTATTTATACATCCAGTAATATTATCAGTAATTACAACTTCATAAATATCAGGAGCCAATCCAGTTGCACTAGGTCCATTTGGAATTCCAGCATCTGACCAGGCGTAATTAAAATCGCCACTGCCATCAGGAATTGCTATTGTGATTGTTCCGTTGTCCTGACCATTACACGTTACATCTGAACTAGTTTCTGCAGGTGTAAAAGAATCAGGTGCTTGAATATTAAATGTTTCTTGCGCAGGACATCCGTTGTCATCTGTTACATCAACAATGTAAGTTCCAGATCCTAGGCTTGAGATATCTTGATCAGCCGAAAGTCCGCCATTCCAGTCATAAGTATAATCACCAGCAACCGTCCCCCCTTGAACAGAAATATCAATACTTCCAGTTGGTAAGGCACAATCTGGATCAACGGATCCTACTAATGAAATCATCAATTCGGCGGGTTCATCTACGACTACTTGAGCGGGGATTAAACATCCATTGGCATCTTCTACAACAACATCATATGTTCCCACGGTTAAACCTGCAATATCAGGACTGTCGGCTGCCGAAGCAGCTCCCCAATCATAAGAATATGGCAATGATCCCCCAGAAATAGTTACGGAGGCTGTTCCATCTGAATCTCCAAAACAATCAAGTGTAGATCCTAATTCTGCATCAACGGCGAGTGCATTTGGTTCTTCCACTTCTATTTGCTCAACAGCGGTACATCCATTGGCATCCATGACTTCTAAATCATAAATTCCGGAAGTAACTGTTTGAATATGTTGACCAGTGTTTCCCGGAAGAGTAGGTGAAAATGTATAATCAATATTTCCAGTACCTCCATTTACAGTTACATCTATTGTACCATTCGGCAAATTACAAGAAGCATCGGCCGTTAATGCATCAATATCTAGAGGTGCTGCTTGGTCCACAACTATATTTGTGACCTGTGCTGTGCAACCGTTAGCATCGACAACTTCAACTGTATAGATTGCTGCATCTAATCCACTTGGATCTTGAGTAGTATTTGAAATTGAAGCGTCCGACCAATTGTAAGTATATCCAGCTGTTCCACCAGTTACTTCTATATCAATTTCTCCCATTCCATCTTCAAAACAAGGTAAGTCAACAACAGCAATTAGATTTGCTTCAAATAATGGAGCATCATCTATGGTTAAGTTGAAAATTTCACTACATCCAGAGTCGTCCATAACCTCGACCGTACAATTACCAGCCAACAAGGCTGAGGCAGTTTGTCCACTCTCTCCATTGCACCATTGATAGGTATACCCTGTTCCTGACCCTCCACCTGGAGTTACAGTCGCAGACCCACTATTCTGACCGAAACATTCAGTCGGATCAGTTGTAATCGTTGCCGTTATTTGAGTGGGCTGATCAATTGTTTCTACAAAAGTAACACTACAATTAGTAATTTGATTGGTTACGATTATCGTATAGGTAGCTGGTGCTAAACCGCCATTGGTAGGTGCATTATTAAGACCTGCAACTCCCCAATCATAATCAAAAGTTCCTGCCGATGTCATAGTAACAGTTATAGATCCATCATCTGCATTAAAACAAGAAGCATCTGTAGCTTGAGCTGAACCTTCTGGTGCATCCGGCTCTACTATTTGTGCTTGTCCAAGTGCTTCACATCCATTGACATCAGTTACGGTAACGTTATAAATTCCTGCGGGTAAATCCTCAGGATTAGCAACTGGATCAGCGCCGTTATCCCATAAATAAGTATCTATTGCTGAGCCACCGGAAGTAGCAGTAAATAAATCTCCAGTCGCTCCTGCGCATTCGGTTTCAGTTGCATTTACTGTAACTTCAAAAAGGTCAGGTTCAGAAATTGAAGTTGCGCCCGTTATTTCGCAACCATTGAAATCACTAATCGTGACATTATAAGGACCTGCAGCTAATCCCGAAGGATCCTCTACATCAGGTGCATTATCCCAAACTATCGTATATGGAGCTACACCACCGGAAAATTCCAAATCAATACTACCGTCTGAAAGTCCTTGACAGCTAACATTGGTTACGTCAATTGTTACCCCAGTAGGACCATCCGCATTATCTACGGCACCCTGAATTATTGCTTCACAACCAAGATCATCTCGAACAGTAACCTGATAAACTCCTGCGCTTACTCCTGATAAATCTTCGAAAGTTGAGAGGTCAGACCACATAAAAGTATAGGGTCCAGTTCCTCCACTTGGGGTAATATTTATTCCACCTGTGGCTTGGCCACAAGCAGTATTTATTTCGTTATCTACAACTACCGCAACGGCAGAGGTTGGCTGATTGATTGTAATATCTGTTGTATCCGCGCATCCAGCTTGATCAGTGGCAATAACCTGATACGTTCCCGCTCCCAAACCTGTAGCAGTTGGTCCGATTATTCCGCCAACATCCCAAGTATAGCCGATGGTTCCAGTACCTCCAGAAGCACTTACAGTGGCTTCTCCAGTCATATCCAAAAAGCAATTAACATCTGTTATTGAAGGACTTGCCAGAACAACAACTGGAGTCGAAAGTACGTCTACTGAGGTAACACTTGAGCATCCCGTATCATCAGTAACCGTAACTTGGTAAGTTCCTGTTCCTAAACCAGTTGCAGTTTGTGTTTCTTGAGCAAGAGGGTCATCCCATAAATATGTATAAGGAATAGCACCTCCCATCGGTGTAACTGTAGCTGTTCCATTTAATTCAGTTCCACAAGAAGAGGGGGACTGGGCAGTAGCAGATAAATCAGGGCCTCCGGTATCCTGAGTAATAACAACTTGAGTAGGAGTAGATTCACAGACCACAAGTCCGTTGTCATCAAAGCCTTCCATTGTAACCAATAAGGTATAAGTTCCTGGCGTACTAATTATGGCCGTCTGTTGATTTGTTCCGCCAATAAATTGTCCGCTATCCGGAGAGTCCCACTCATAGGTGTAGGTTATTTCTGGGTTAAAATTGAC
>CALGJW010000494.1 GCA_937930025.1 uncultured Saprospiraceae bacterium
AAAGCATAAATCACCCCATTCCCTAAAATTTCGGATCGCCATCCGTCAATTAAATGGTCATCAAAATAGGTGGGATCTTGACGCATTCTTTTGATATTAACTCCAGCAAACAAAAGTTCAGGCGCGAGTTTAATATTTTTACAATGAAAGCGTATCAAGTTTTGGAGTAGGTCAAAAGTGACATCTCCTGCATTTTCTATTTTTTTGGCCGGCGGAATGCTTTCCAATATTTTTTCTTCTACTGGCTCGATTGGATCTTCGTATAATTTTTTAAAACTTTCCCAATTCTTTTTAATGATTTCAGGTGGTAGTCTTCGGTTAGCTAACAAGGCTGCCTTTCCAGCTTTAATATTTTTCAAAATAAAACTGATATACTTACTTGGCATAACCATTTCTTTCGAGTGATCCCGAGATCTAGCCAAATCATTTCGCCATTTATATATTCGAAGTAAAAAGACTTGTTCTTTTAAACTTCTACCAGAAATGAGGTTATTTTGAAAGGCCTCTTTGTAAGGATTATTTTCAAACAATCCTGGCACCTCATATTTGGTCATTTCTTTTCTAAACCATTCTGCTCGGTTCAGCTTTTTCAATTTATTTGTAAGCTTAGTGAAAAGCTCGTATAATGGAATAATGTCCTCTAGTGCATATTTGATCTGCTTGTCGGTCAGTGGACGACTTTCCCAATTCGAAACTGTGAAACCCTTTCCTAATTTATGACTCGTCTCTCTTCCCACTAATTTCGCAAAACTTAGCGGAAAACGATAGCCGACAAAACCAGCAGCTATTTGTGTATCGAATACATTTTTGGGGACTATTTTATACTGTTGATATAAAAGGCGGTAATCATTTTCTCCTGCGTGGGTTATTTTGATGATCTTGTCGTCCGTAAGCAAATCGAACAGCGGATCCAACCTTTTTAACTTTATAGCATCTATTACATAGTAGCCATGAATACTGGAAACTTGAATTACGCATAAAAGGGTGTAAAATCGTCGTTCGCCAATGAATTCAGTATCAAAACCCAACCAATCAACAGCTTTATGTTTCTCGGAGAATGAGACTAAGGCCTCTTCGGTTTCAATTAATTCAAAATTGGGATAATCTGGGGAATGTACGTTTTGCTTCAAAGCGATATTTATGTGGTACGAAAACTAATTTTTTGAGTACCTAAATGGGGTTATACTCGTTTCAAAAGTAACTGAATTATTGAAAAGTCCAGACTTTTACCCAATATTTGACACAATTACACTAAACACAATGACTAAACTGCTTAAACGACTTATTTCAGGGATATTTATTCTACTTTTCTTACTCTTAATAGCGGCAATAGCCATCCCCTATTTCTATAAAGATGAGATTCTCACCATCTTGAAAGAAGATTTAAATGAAAGTGTAGATGCCACAGTGGATTTTTCTGATGTGGATCTATCTCTATTCCGTTCGTTTCCAGATCTATATTTCTCCTTGGACGATCTAAATATCATTGGAAAGGGAGAATTTGATGGAATTCCTTTATTAAAAAGCAAGTCGATTGGGTTTAGCTTGGACTTAATGTCGGTGATCAAAGAGGAACAAGATTTTCAGATTCATGAAATCAAGTTGGTAGAACCTGAGGTAAAAGTGGTTATCAAGTCTGATGGCACAGCCAATTATAACATCTTTTCAAATTATGAACAATCAGCTTCTTCGGAAGCATCTACCTCTAGTAGTGGTTTTAAATTGGATTTAGATAATTATTCTATCTCGAATGGGAAACTGGATTATAATGATTATGCGAATAATTTCTTTTTTGGAGCAACCGACTTAAATCACAGTGGAAAAGGAAAATTTTCAGAAAGCAATTTTGATTTGTCCACCGAAACCGACCTTAAACGATTAAGTGTAAAATCTGGGGGAATGACTTATCTCTCGAATGACAAACTAGATCTTGATTTGATCTTAAGCGTGGATACTAAAACCGGATTGTATACAATAAAAGAAAATGCTATTAAATTAAACAACCTTTCCCTGTTAAGTAATGGAAAGATTCAAAGCAAAGGAAATGGATACGATCTGGATATTTCTATCAAAGCGCCTGGAAATGATTTCAAAGAATTACTATCCGTTTTACCTGGTGTATATTCTGAACAATTTGATCAAGTACAGGCCTCAGGAAAATTTGCTTTGGTAAGTAAACTTGTAGGTAATTATAATGCTGGAAAAAATAGTTATCCTAACATTGATTTGGATCTTACTGTTGACCAAGGGGGATTCAAGTATCCAGGAATGTCCAGTGGATTAGAACAAATGGTGGCTACCTTAAAGGTAAACGGCAATTTGGGAAATCTGGATCTTTTAAAAATCGATGCAGAAAAATTCAACTTTCAAATTGATAAGGAAAAATTTGTTTCAAATTTCACTCTAAGACAAATCGAATCAAATCCGGCAATAAAAGGAATGCTTAAAGGAAAAATTGATTTGGCTTTCATTGGGAAAAATTTCCCATTGGAATCAATCACCGAACTTTCTGGATTTCTGGATAGCAATGTTGAAATAGATACGGACTATAATAAAATAGAGAATGGTTCAGTAGATGAAATAAATCTAACTGGTTCTACCTCGATAGATAACCTAGTTTACCATGCAGAAGGTCAGCCAAAATTTTCACTACAAACAACTGATATTCAATTTACACCTAAGGCAGTAAATATCAGCAATATGGTTGGAACCTATGGTGTTTCAGACTTTAAAGGATCAGGTCAAATTGAAAATTTCTTGGCGGTAATTCTGCCAAATAAAACAATGAAAGGTTCTTTTGATGTACAATCAAATGTATTGGATATCAATGAATTGATGGGAAAGGAGGAAGCTGTGGCTGAACCTAATGCTACAATCGCCGTGGAAGACCAAGCCGTTTTTGATCGTTTCGATTTCCTAGTTAAAACAAGCATTGGCTCGCTTAAATACGATGTTTACCCTATTTCGGATTTCAAATTTGAAGGCAGAATTCAACCCAATAGCATTGAGATTAAAAACGCTCTAGGTTTACTAGGCGTCTCAGATTTTGCTGCCAAAGGAAGCTTGAATAATATTTTCAACTATCTGTATAACCAAGGTGAAGTAGATGGAGTCCTTGATATTGGCTCAAAGAAATTTGACCTTAATGATTTCATGGCGTTTGGGGAATCAGGAAATCCTGCCGCCAAAACCATTGCGGATGAAGAATTCCAAGCTGTCATTTTACCAGAAAGGACAAACATAACAATCAATACAAAAGTTAATCAGTTGATCTATACTGATCTAGATTTTGCTAAAGTGAATGGCGCCGTTGTGATTAAAGATCAGGTGGCTACCCTCAAGAATTGCCGGATGAATAGTCTTGGTGGCTCCATGAGCATAGATGGAAAATATGACACCAAGGACGTAGACAATCCTAATTTTGATTTGAAGTATGGAATGAAAAAAGTTGACTTTGGAAAAGTATTTTCCAGCTTTGTTAGTTGGCAAAAAATAGCTCCCTTAGGGAAATTTGTAACGGGAGATTTTAATACAGATATGTCTTTTTCAGGAAATCTAAAAGACGGATATTCTCCGGACTTAAATTCCATAACTGCAGATGGATTTCTACAAACTTTAGATGCAACCTTAAAAGCTTTTCCACCTATTGAAAAAGTGGCTAGTACTTTAAAGCTTAAAGAATTTAAAAACCTTCGTATTCAAAACACCAAAAATTGGTTTGAAATTAAGGACGGCAAAATGATTGTAAAAGACTTTGATTACAAGTTCAAAGGAATTGACATGATTATCGGTGGATCACATAGCTTGTCACAAGATATGGCGTACCAAATCAAAGCAAAGATACCAAGAAGCATGATTCAAAATAATAAGGTGGGACAATTAGCTAATCAAGGGCTGCATTTCCTAGAGGACAAAGCTGCCAAAGCAGGATTCAATATAGATCAAGGAGAATTTGTAAATGTACTCTTGAAAATTGGTGGTTCCATTGCGAAGCCCACTATTAAGCTTGATGTATTAGGTACAGATGGTAAATCTTCCATTAAAGACCAGGTAGTAAATACGGTTAAAGAAACTGTAAAAGTAAAAGTCGATTCAGTCAAGACAGTTGTTGTCGATAAAGTCGATGATGAAAAAAAGAAACTACAGGCAAAAATGAACAAAGAGGTTGACGCCGTGATGAATCAGGCTAAGAAAAGAGCTGATCAAATTAGAAAAACTGGTGATGTTTCTGCAGAAAAAGCAAGGGCGCTAGGATACGCGCAAGCCGATAGGTTAGTCGCCGAAGCTGGAAATAATTTCCTAAAGAAAAAGGCCGCAGAATTAGGAGCCAATAAAATCAAAAAAGAAACCGATAAAAAAGTAGATGTCATCAAGCAAAAGGCAAACGAAAAGGCCGATGAAGTAATGGCTTTTGCTGAAAAAAAGGTGTTGGACATTAAGAAGAAATATAACGCCTATTAAATTAGACTA
>CALGJW010000495.1 GCA_937930025.1 uncultured Saprospiraceae bacterium
CGTAATAGAAGACGAGGACATTTTATGTCCAAAGATCATTGATCAACAGTGGACCGGAACGGATACCGTTTATCTTATTGCCAATGAATTGGGGACGATTGATAATTACGCGGATACTGCTCAAATTATATTTCGAGTCAATCTAGATAATACCTTACCTGTCGATCTGGTTAAATTTAGTGGCTATGCCTCTAGACGGTCCGCCATCTTAAACTGGGAAATTGACAATCCTGAAAATGTATTTGGTTATGAAATAGAACATGCTAGATATGCGCCCAATACGGGAATCTCTCAATGGGATTCTATTGGCTTTGTCGCACATTTTGATCAAAAAAACTTTTATGAGTTTTTACATAGAAAACCTAATTTAAGTGAAAATTACTATCGGTTGCGAATGGTTGATTTTGACGGGACCTATACTTTTTCACCGATCATCCAAATCGATTTTTCTAACCTGGAAAAAGAGGAGATTAGTTTTTTTCCAAATCCAACCTTTGGTCATTCCTTTCACCTAGAATTAAATACGGTAGCTTCCGATCTGGTGACGATAAAAATTGTAGATGGAGTTGGTCGAAATTGGACAAATATAATTTTATACTCAGATGGAAATCGCCAGATTCTACCCATTGATGTTGCTCATTATCCTCCAGGGATTTACTTCGCAAAGATAAAAATTGGACATCAGAGGATAGAACGGTCGTTTATGGTGGCTGGGGATTGATTCAAACCTTTCAAATTGGGGAGGGCAAATAAAAAACGAGAGGAAGGGGACCACGCTTTTTGATATGGTAGTTGAATAGAGATAGGTGTCTAAAACTATCATTTATGCCCATAAAGTTATCATTTCTGAGTGATCGGAGGAAAAGATCAAGGATAATTGGATTTAATGCCTTTAATTAGTGCTTAAAATTTGCAGGTAATTTATTACCCTTAGTTACCTGAAAATCAATTAAGACTTGAAAACACCTCTACTTATTATTATCATATTCGGTATCAGTAATTTTATGAATGCCGCAACCCCAAAAAATATCAATAAATGCCAACTTAAATCTAAACAGCTAGCGGGAGCGAACACGACAATAACAACAAACATTTACACTAGTAGCGACGTCCCAAAAATGATAAGTAGCTCGGGGAGCAATACTACTACTTCAACTATACTTGTTCCTTCCGCTGGCATTGGCATTCTTTCAGATATCAATTTGGTGGGGCTAGATATTTCCCATTCTTTCGTAGATGACTTGACTATTAAATTGCGTAGCCCTCAGGGAACGGAGATTAACTTGGTTAGCGGTTTATGTAGTTTTCATGATGATATTCAGTTAGATTTTGATGACAGTGGGGGAGCCGCCTTCTCTATTCCATGTCCTCCTACCGATAACCAAGCGTACGCACCGACGGAACTTTTATCTCATTTCAATAATGAAAATCCAGTAGGAGTTTGGACCCTTATCATGGAAGATAGGGCTGATTTAGATGGAGGAACCTTAAATGGTTGGGCTTTAGAAATAACGACTGAAAGCGTTTATAACGTGCCTTGTGCGGTACCTAATTGCAATGTTACTCATAACACCATTGGAAGTTGTATAGACTATACCCTTAATGCTGGTGACACTTTATGTATCAATGCGGATTATAATTGTACGGTTACCATTAACAATGGAGCACTAGTATATGTGGCTGCTGGCGTTGATTTCTCTCCAGATATCGGTGGAGAAATACGTGGGACGGTTATCAATTGTGGTACCACTAATCTTGGAGGTATCTCCCTCAATATAGGGACCATTTTTGAAAATAATGGGGTGTGGAATTTTAATGGAAATGTTAACAGCAATGGGGCTGCTCAATTCCTAAATAAGGAAGGAGGGATTATGAACTTTAATTCCAATTTTTCATTAAATAATAATTCTATTCTGGTGAATTTTGATGAAATGAATGTAGTAGGAAATTTAAATATAACCAATGGAACAAAATTGACCAATAACCATGTACTCCTTCTAGCCGGATCCTTTACTACAGAATTAAATGGAACAACCATCAATAATGGTCAAGTGATCTCTCGAGGAGGAGATATCAATATCAATACTAGTTCTACGGTAATAAATAATTGTACTTTTAGTGCTGCAAATAATATTATTTTAAATGAAAACTTACAAAACAATGGACTTTTATATACGGTCTCTGGTGATGGTAATATTTATTTAAATAATTCATCTATCCTCACTAATAATGGCGATGTAGTCTGTAATAATTTAGAGTTGAATGGAGTGGTAGAAGGGAATGGAGATTTTTGGATTACCGAAAATACGACGTTAAATAATTCGGGTAATATAGGAAACGACGGGAAGGGGCTCAACATATTTGACAGTTCAACTCCTCCATTTGGGCAGTTTTTTGATACTCAAAATGGGACGGTTTTTCCTAGTGTTACCAACCTTGGCCCTACTGCTCAAAATCCGATCCCGACGGAAACTAGTCTTACAAACACCTGCTCGAATAGTTTGATTATCGCGATTGTGGAAATATGTAATAACGGAATAGATGATGATTTTGATGGAGCCATCGATTGTCAAGATGATGAATGTTGTTGTAGTCAAGCACCGGTTTTAATTAAACACAATTAGCTTCAATTGAGTAGGTGAAATTGTAATTTTCTAATTCTGATTTTTCTATTTTTGCGAATGTATAATATTTTAATAAAATTTGGAATTTTACTAATCTTCTCTTGCACTTTTATCATTCATACGGTAAATGCTCAAAATGTAGATAGCCTCCTTGCTATCTTGCATACTCCTCACGAAGTTTCCATAGAAAAGATAGAGGCATTCCATGAATTATGGACAGACACAGAATTCTGTCTATCCAATCCTGATTCTTGTGCTGCTTTAGCTCTTGCTCAGTATAATTATGCAAAGCAAGAAGGATTAGACGAATTTACCAAGAGTATCCTAGTCATTAGAATTAGTATCACCTCTCTAGCTGAAAATTATTATGAACTACTGGATTTAGTAAATAAATCCTTAAATAATCCATCTCTAGATTTTTCTCAAGATCAACTAGAAACTATTTTAATCTGTAAAGTTAATAGTCTCCACAAGATTGGGCGTAGTGAAGAGTCACTAAAACTTTGTAAAAGTATTCAAGAGCAACCCAATGTGTCGAAAGAAACCTTAGCATATGTACAAAATGAAATTGGGATCATTTATTACAGAAAAGGAGATTATTTTAAAGCCATCGATAGTTATCAAAAATATTTGGAAATTATTCAAGCGTTTGATAATGTAGAATGCAAAAAGGCGATTTATTACACCAATATGGGTAATATTCATTATGTCTTAAAAAAAATTGAGATTGCCCTAGAGTATTATGAATGTTCTATAGAATCCCATAATAGTTGTGGTAAAGAAAGTCAAACCATCATTAAATTAGCCAACATTGCCAAAATAAATGTTAAACACCATAACTATGATAAGGCCCTTGAGTATTATCAAAAGTCCACAGATTTAGCCAGAAAGTATGGAAAAGAAGCGCTCATTCTTGATAACCAAACAGAAGTAGCCAATATTTATATAAAACAAAACCAAAACCATAAAGCCCAAGAAATTTTCTCTAATCTAGAAGCAATGGTTGACGAGGTAACAGATTATGAAGCGATCGCTTACTACTATTACTCCTATGGGAAATTTAAATTGGTTAATAAGTCCTTTAAAACTGCTTATGAGGCATGTGAAAAAGGATTCAGGCTTTGTGAAAAAAGCAAGCATTTATATGGAAAAAAACTTTGCGCCAACTGCTTAGTTGAGGTTAGCGAAAAAAGAGCTGACTGGAAAAATAGTTTTAATTGGCAAAAAATAGTTACGGCCATAAATAATTCTATCAACAATGAGAAAGCTATCCAAAAGTTGGCAAAGCTAGAAGTAGAGTGGGAGTATAAAGAGAAAAAAGCCATCCTCGAACAAGATGTACTCTCCTTAAAATTAAACCAAGAAAGACAACAAAAAAATAAAACAATTATTTTACTTTTATTAGCAGGATCAATATTTACCGCTATTGTACTAACTTGGATTTATTTTTCAGAGAAAAAGAAAGGTAGATTATTGAAAGAAAAAAATAATATTCTAAAAGAAAATATTGCGAATATTGAGTTGATTGAAAAACAGGAAGCAGAGTTGCGAAAACAAGAAAAATTAAAGACTGATTTTATTACAAATGTGGCTCATGAATTCCAAACCCCCTTGACCATTATTCGTGGCCAAGCTAGTAATTTGATTAAAGAGGATGGCATTTCGCTGAAAGGCATACAAACGCTTGAGGCTATTTCTAGAAATAGTAATGACTTATCGAATTTGACCACTCAAATTTTAGAAGTAGCTAAAAATACAGATTGGACCTTCGAACTAAATATTAACAAGTTTTACCTATACGAATTATTAAACCCTATTATTGAAAAGTACAAAGTATTAGCGGAAGCAAAAAAGCTTAAAATAGATATTAACTATAATGAAACCCAAGAACTAGTATTAATTACCGATGCTTATAAGTTAAAAAACATCATTGTTAACTTACTTTCTAATGCTATAAAATTTTCTAGGATGGAAGGAAGCGTTTCGGTCAATTGCCGATTAGAAGGTCAACAACTTGCCATTGATATAGAAGACAACGGAATAGGAATATCAGAGGAAGAACTGCCAAACATATTTAAGCGTTTTCACAAAACTTACTCAGCTGATAATTTAGAACAAAAATCAGCAGGTGTTGGACTAGGATTGGCTATTTGTAAAGATTATTCCAGATTGATAAAAGGACAATTAGACGTGCAAAGTATGCTAAATAAAGGAAGTGTATTTTCGCTTAAAATACCTATCAAATTAGAAGGGACGGTTGTGCCTTTAAACAAAGATTTCTTTAAACCGCTTACTGGAGATTTTATTGCTCAATCCGTTATTCCAGATAATGTTTTTATCTCCAAACGGTTAAAATCAATACTCATTGTAGAAGACAACAGGGATATTTGGTTTTACTTGCAAAACTTACTGAAAGATAAATACAATTTGGTCTTTAGATCAAATGGAAAAGAAGCTTTATCCTATCT
>CALGJW010000496.1 GCA_937930025.1 uncultured Saprospiraceae bacterium
GCGCTTTTAGTATTGCACTCCCCGCAGGATGAAGTGGTCGAAATCGACAATGCTGCAAGGTTATTTCATGCCGCACATCATCCCAAAAGTTTTGTGACGCTAGATGGTGCTGATCATATGCTTACTAATAAAAACGATGCTGTATATGCAGGAAACTTAATTGCTGCATGGGCCAACAGATATATTAATTTGCCAGAGAAGGCCAAACTAGAGACTGAGGAACAAGTGATGGCAAGATTGGAGGATGTCGATGGATTCACTACGGAAATAAAAGCTGGTAAGCATGGTATAATTGCAGATGAACCTTTAGATGTTGGAGGAGATGACTTCGGACCCACTCCTTATGAACTATTGAGTGCTTCCCTAGCTGCTTGTACGGCTATGACCATTCAAATGTATGCTAAGCGAAAAGGTTGGGACTTAAAGGAGGTAGAAGTTCACATTAGCCATGGGAAAAAGCATATTACAGATTGTGATAGTTGTGGAGAAAAAGGTGCTCGAATTGATCATTTCAATCGATTGATAGAATTCGAAGGAAACTTGGATCGTAGTCAAGTAGATCGCCTCATGGAGATTGCAGACAAATGTCCAGTGCACAGAACTTTAAATAGTGAAACTAAAATAACCACAGAATTACTAGATATTATCAAACGATAATTTGTGTACTCTTTTGAATTAATGTAAAAACAAAGGGCTCAGCAAAAACTGAACCCTTGTCAAAAACATCATCGAGTTTTTTAGAATTCAATTCGATAGTTAAAATTGGGGAAGAATCCAGTCAACGTGTATGATTCTAATTTTTCGGTTTCACTATTATAGAATTGAGCGTATGTGTTCTGGCGATTTGTCAAATTCTGAAAATCAAGCATAATTGTATGAGTTAAAGAATTTGTATTAATTCGATAGCTCAATCCTAAGTCGATTCTTGCGTATGCTGGAGTACGTGCTGCGAAAGGTTGATCTGTTTTTCTAATCTCATAACCAGCTATTTTGGAAGCTTCAAAATCTACGGGTGTATATCGATTGCCACCAGATAAAATAAATTTAGTGTTTACTCCTAGTGTTTTATTGCCTTTTTTGCCCACGCTAAATTCTTTCCCTCCTAAGACATTCGCCTGATAGTTTCCGTTAAATCTGGTCCCGTAAGTTTTGCCATCAATTGCCGTATAGTTGGATTCAAAAAGAGAACCTGTTGCCATAAAATAATATTGATCAGCAAAGAATTTTTCTAAGGTTAAATCAATACCGTAGTTATTTCCTTTTCCATCTGCGACCGCATTCTCTAGATCAATTAAATCCCAAACATCCAATGCGTTAAGAATAGATTGTTTAGAGCCTGTTTTATTTTCAATAGGAACATTGTATATATGTTGGTAATAAATTTCTGACTTAAATCTAAGTTTTGGAGCGATAGCATAATCATAGGAGACCACTCCATGAAATGCTTTGGTAAATCCTAAATGTTTTTTGTGCTCAATCTTTGTTCCATCCGGGAATGAACCTTCAAAAAGGTACAGCGCGAGTGGTTCCATCTTTGAATGAAAGCCTGCCGATAAACCAAACCTGTGGCTTTTATTCATTTGCCAAGCCAATGCAGCCCTTGGTTCCAGGACCATTTTATTGTTCAGACCCATTAAAGTGTAGTGCGCCCCAGCATTCAAAGTCAATTCTTCAGTAAAGCGATGTTTCCACTGTGCAAAAGATTGTAAGGTTGCGGTTGATCCGTTGTTGTCAAAAATGGTTTCAAGTTTATTGTTTTCTTCATTTAATTCTTCCGCCTTAAAAACGAAATCCTTTTGTCCAATAATTGCACCGACTTGAAAAGTATTCTTGTTATTAATTTTCAAATTATAACTTGTCCTAAATCTGTAAGCTGTCTGTCCAATATTATCTTTATAAAAAAGTTTTTGCTTATAATTATCTGTAGCATCTAGACTGTACACATCCTCTTTTGTATTCTCATAACTTGCTAAAAAGGTAGAGTGCAAATAACTTTTTTGCGAGAGTAATATTCTATGACTTAGGCCAACCATTCCAATTTTTTGCGGTTCTTTAAAACCTTCAGCGTCGTATTCAGAAATCCATTTAACTGAATCCTGTTCAGGAATAAATTCAGCCAGATTGGTTCCTCCTAGTCCAAACAATGAAAATGTACCCGCTTTTTCCGTAGGGATATTTATCTTAAAAGATAGGTCCTGATACGAAGGCAAGATATCCCCTACCGGATTCAAACCTATTTCATTCAAAAGTCCAAGTGTGGAATATCGATAGTTAAATAAATAGGAAGCTTTTCCTTTTTCACCTATTGGACCTTCAGTCGACGCTTCTATTCCAAGCGCACCAAGCATAAAAGAGAATTCTCTTTTCTCATTATTTCCTTTTCTTAAATTTAAATCAAAGACGCCTGAGAGGGCGTTTCCAAATTCTGATGGAAAGGCTCCGGTATAAAAATCAGAATTAGATAACGTACTACTGCTCAACATGCTGATTCCTCCACCGGAACTTCCCATCGAACTAAAGTGATTTGGATTTGTCACCTCAATACCTTCCATTCTCCATAACACACCTGTTGGGCTATTCCCTCGGATTACAATTTCATTTGATAAATCGTCTGTAGCTCCAATACTTACTCCAGCATAATTCTGTGCCATCCGCGATGGATCAAAAGCTGAAAAAGCGTATCGAGCTGTTTCCTCTACTGAAAATGTTCGAGCACTAACTGTCGCGAATTCATTTAAAGCCTTAGAAATGTCCTGTTGATCACTAGCCTTTACAATCACTTCTGCTAATTGATTCATGGATTCTTGCAATTCAATGTTCAAGACCAACTCTTTTCCTGAGTTGACTAAAATACTGTTCAAAGATTGTGGCTCGTACCCTAAGTAAGAAACTTGAATAGTATGACGTCCAACAGGAACATTTTCGATTTTAAACTTTCCATCTAAATCAGTACTTGTTCCTAATAAAGGGTCAGTGTTTGCGATTAACACATTAGCTCCAATCAATGGAATTTGAGCATCAACATCGAGTATAGTTCCACGAATAGTTTGAGTAAAATTTTGGGCAGATAGGTTAAAACCTAAGAAGAAAAAAGCAAGAATGAACAAAAGGGTCGAAGATGTTTTCATTTTGAAATATTTTAAATCAGGAAATAGCAATCAAGCCTGAGCAATGCTCGGGAGTCATGTGTACATAAATGATTTGGAATCAGCCGAATCTTTTTTGATTCGATTATTTGTAATACACCCTATAGACACAGCGTAATTAGAAGGGTTGCATTTGGCGACATCCGAAAAATAAAATGATAAATATTCGGTGCCGTATGATTAAAAACAAACAGGCCCAATGCAAATTGCATTGGGCCTGTTGAAACTGTAAAGAAAAGTATTCTAATTGATAAAAGGATCTGACCATCTTACATCTTGCGCCATTTTATCGTCGGTCAATGTATTTAAGAATGCAATTAAAGCCGCCTTTTCTGAATCAGTAATATTTAATTTCTTTGGTAAGCCGCTACTCGTTTTTAGGTTATCATGAAGATTAGGATGCTGAACAATTCCATTGTTATAGAAATCAATCACTTCTTCAAGCGTGGCAAATCTTCCATCATGCATGTAGGGAGCAGTAAGTGCAACATTTCTTAATCCAGGAACTTTAAATACACCTTCATCCTTCTTCAAACCAGTAAATGAAGCAACTCCCAAATCTTCATAGTCCATTTCTAGTCCATTATTTGCCACGGTTGTAAAGCCAGATGACCCAAAAAATCCGGCGCCTGCAACAGAAAATCCATGGCAGGTATTACAATTAGTTGCAAATATTTCTCTACCAATATTTTCCACATTGGTAAATCCTTGCATGTCACTATTAATTGATCCAGAATTATTTAAAGCCAAGTCAAATTTTGAATCTGAACTTGAGATTGAGTTTATGAACACTCCTATGGCATCCAGAATGTGCTCCTTTGCCATTCCGCGATTAGGGAAAGCATATTTGTGCAGTATTTGATATTCTTGTTGATTTTTCACGTATTCCAAAACCTCATCCATTTTCAATCCCATCTCGTCCGGGTTTTGAATTGTTTCTTCTGTCTGGTCTGTCAAAGTTTGCGCACGTTCATCCCAAAAGAATCTTGCCGAAGAACCACCAGTCCCGTAATAGTGTTGGAATGTTCTTACTACTCCAAGCCCTAAAGTATTTCTTGTTGTTTTGCGATTTTCCGGTCCATCACTAAATGCCTTATCATCCGCAAAACCTTTTGATTGATCATGACAACTAGCACAAGAGACAGAATTATCAGAAGAAAGATTTTTATCATAGAATAAGGCTCGTCCCAAAATTCCTTTTCTATTTGATGGAGAATTTACGGAAGCATTGGAATTCACCATCGAAATATAATCTTCCGGAACTTCTGAGATGTTCATTTTGCTTTGAAGCAACTTAAGCTCATCTTGGGTGTAATACTCAAACGGGATTTCTTCTACCTCTAATTTGTCAGAAACACAACCTGAAAAAAAGAAGCCAGAAGCGAAAAAGAGGGTAAAAATTCGAAGGGTTTTCATTGTTTTAGATTTTGTCCTTAGTGATTGTCTAATTTATGTAAAAAAAACGAAAGTACTGAGGCAATTGATGCTCAAGATCGAAGTTTTAACACTCTATATTCGCAAAAAACAGGCTAATTCTAGGATTATCCTTGAAACTAAGCCATAAACAAGAGACCCAGTGGGTTACACTGGGTCTCTTGAATCTGATTATTTACTTAAATTCTAATTTATAAAGGGGTCCGACCAAATAATTTCTTCAGCCATCGTATGATCAGTTAGCGTTTTCAGAAAGGCTACTAAAGCGCCTTTTTCTTCTGAAGTTAGATTGAGTCTTTTAGGCTCACCGTTACTAGCTTTTAAATTTTCATGAAGATTTGGATGATTTACAATACCACTATTGTAGTGTTCTACTACTTCTTCCAGAGTTGCAAATCTTCCATCGTGCATGAAAGGCGCGGTCAATTCAACGTTTCTTAATCCAGGTATTTTGAATTTCCCTTCATCCGTCGTATGCCCATTTAAGGAACCAACACCTAAATCCTCACTATTCAATAACTCTAGTCCATTGTTCGCTACGGTAGATTGTAATTGACCTGATGAGCTGAAAGGGAGGCCAGCTATTGAGAACCCATGGCAACTATTGCAATTCTCCACGAAGAGTGATCTTCCGATATTTTCAATATTCGTAAAACCAACCATGTCATTATTGATAGTTCCTGTTTTATTAAATGCTTCATTAAACTTGGTATTTTCGGCATGAATAGAATTCATAAAAACACCTAGGGCATCAAGCACATGTTGCTTTCTAATTGACTTATTCGGAAAAGCATATTTATGAAGTATTTGATATTCTTTTTGACTTTTAACATAGTCCAATACCTCGTCCATTTCAAGGCCCATTTCATCAGGATTTTGAATGGTTTCTTCTGTTTGATCAGAAAGACTTGTAGCGCGCTCATCCCAAAAGAATTTATCGGGTAAAAAGCTTGATCCATTGTAATTTTGAAAGGATGGAACTCCTCCTAGCGCTAAAGAATTTCGGGTAGTCTTTCGATTTTCTGGACCATCACTAAATGCCTTATCATCTGCAAACCCTTTTGATTGATCATGACAACTAGCGCATGAAACAGACTTATCAGAAGAAAGCTGCTTATCATAAAATAGCACTCTGCCAAAAGTTCCTTTTCTGTTTTCAGGATTCGTAATGGTTGCTGAATTGTATATATCAGGAATTTCATTTAGGCTAAATTTGGCCTGAAGCGTACTCAACTCCTCTTGAGTATAATATTCAAATGGAATTTCTTCTACTTCTAATTTATCTTGAACACAGCCAGGAAGAAACAATCCGGCAAAAAGTAGGAGAGAAAAAAATCGCGAGGTTTTCATTATCTTAGGTTTTAGCTTTAATTATTATCTAAGTTAAGCTAAAAAAGGGCTGAATAAAAGTTTACGCCATAAAAAACCTTTTTTTAACAGTCAACCCTAAGGAAAAACCCATATCAACCTACCATTTTAAGAGAATTTAATATTTTCTTAAATGAAGCTAACCGAAGGGTCAGATGGATAAAAGGTGCCCACAAAGTTGAAATAATTGATATTAAATACTCTTTGCCCTAGTTTCAGAAGGGCTGTGATCAAAGTAAGATCGATAAACAGTACTGAAATATTCTGGCGTTGAAAATCCACATTGATAGGCTATTTCAGCAATTGTATTTTTTGAATTTTGTAAAAGATGATGTGCTTTAACCAAACGATAATTACGAAGAATTGTAGTCGGTGTATTATCTAATGTTGCTCTAACCTTCCGGTAAAATTGTCCTCGACTTAATGATAATTCGCTTGCAAATATATCTATGTTGAAATCTGGATCTGCATGTTTTTTTTCTAAGACATTTTCGACGAGTTCCAAGAATGGGTCTGTTACAGGCTCGCTTAGTTTTGCATTCTGATCATATCTCAACTTAAGGATTCTGCGATTTTGGATAAGATTATTGACTGACAAAACCAGCTCTTGATTGTTAAAAGGTTTGGTAAGAAAACCATCTGCTCTAAGTTTTAGCCCTTCAAATCGAGTTTGGTCATCTGTTCGAGCGGTCAACATTAATATTGGGATATGATTAGTCATCAGATGTGACTTCAATATTTTGCATAACTCCAAACCAGAACCATCAGGAAGCATAATATCAGAAATTATGCAATCGGGAATTATTTTTTTTGCAATTCTTTCACCTGACTTAAAATCTGTAGCAAGGTGGACTTCAAATTTATCATTGAAAAGGGATTGAATATGTTCCCCTAGTCCTTCATGGTCTTCAACAATAAGCAAAGTAGGTACCATTGGTTTATCAACCGAAAGGCCAAGGAGGTTATCCTTTGAAACGCCCACCTTGTTTTTCCCATCTTCTAAAATAGATTCTGACTTAAAAGGAAGTGATAATAAAAATGTTGCTCCCTGCCCTTCTATTGACTGAACCGACAGGTTTCCTTTCATTAGATCCGCCAATTCTTTAGAAAGTGCCAACCCGATTCCAAATCCTTCAAATTTATCTTGGTCCTTGCTATTGGCCACCCGATAATACCAGTCAAAAACTTTACTGAGCTGGGAAGCTGGAATACCAGGACCTTGGTCTAAAACTTTCAAATTTAAAAAATCATTATGCATTTTTGCCTCCACACCTATATGAGTATTATTAGGTGCGTATTTTATTGCGTTAGAAATTAAATTTGAAAGAATTGTTCTAAATTTTTCGAAGTCTAAATATCCATTTGGGTTTTCAACATCAATTAAAATATCCCATTTAATATTTTTATGCTCTGCGTTTATTTTTTGAGTAGTTATTTCTTTTTCAATTTCCTTTTTGACATTCCCAATGGCAGGATGAACTTTAATAGCCTTAGCTTCTACTTTATTCCATTCGAGCAATTGATTAACCTGTTCAATCAATTGCTGAGCACTTTCATGTGCCAAGTTAATATTTACTAAATCACTTGTTTTCAATTTCGATTGTTGCAGAGATTGCAATTTTCCAATTACAACTGAAAGAGGAGTCCTGAGTTCGTGGGTGATAGAGGTTAATAATTTTTGTCTAATATCTTGTGTCTCTATTTCCTTATTCGCAATTAATATATTTCGTTCTTGGATTTGTCTTTGTCTGTAAAAATAAAATCCAATTGATCCCAATAGCAAAACAAAGAAAGCTGACAATCCAAAAACCCAGCTTCTAAGCTTCGCCGCTGCGATCTGATTTTTAAGCTCTAATGCTTCAATTTTTTGATCTTGCAATTGTTTTGAAAAAATGGATTCTTGTTCAATTCTTTTGGCCTTAACCAATTCAGAATTGAATTGATCCATGAATTTCATTTGGTTATCCTTGGCTTTCAATGCACTTTTGAAATCTCCTATAGCCGAATAGTATTTTACGTACTTTTCGGACATATTAATTTTGGAATTCAGGCTGCTTCCTTTGAACGTAATCACATTTGCAGAATCTAACCAAAATTTAGCTGATTTGAAGTTTTCCAATTCCACTTCCACATCGCCGAGATATCCGATTGCTGCGCCGAAGTTGTTATGATCAACCTCTTTCATTACTGGAATTATTTTCAACAACCTCTCTTTTGCGACACCAAGTTTTTTAAGCCTTATAGATGTTGCAGCAATTAAAAAATCCGCTCGAATATACCATTGAGTATCTCTAGTCATTTCTCCCAGCTTCAATGCTTTTTCATAATAAACAATTGCAGTATCAAGCTCGCCGGCATCCGAATAGATTACGCCAAGTTCTCCATAAAGTCTTCCCAAAAGCATATCATTGTCTGCAAGTTTCATAAACGCAATAGCGTCATTTTGAAACTTTTTACCCAGTTCAAATTCATAGTCCCAGGAATAGTTATGCGCTTGTTGTGCATAGGAGAGTGCTCGAATCTCATTCCATTTTGGTGAATCATCTCCATATTTTTGTATAAGCTTAGCAACATCAACAATCAAAGGACCAACATTTTCTCTATGGTTGGAAAAAGAAAACTTAGCCATATCTAATTTTACTTCAGCCAGCAAAAGAAAATGGTTGTTTCTTTTTTCGATTTCTTTGGCTTCGATTCCAACATATTTCAGCAGCGAATCTACGCGCGCTTTATAACTATCGTAACTTCCATAACGCAGTTCGTCCCTAATTTTTCGAAATCTTTCTGGATAGTCGAGCTCGTAAAATGATTCTATATTAATTTTCAGAGAATCAGTAGAATTACCTACTTGCGCTTGGGTAAACAGCACAAATAACAAGAGAACTCTTCCAATTTGAAAAAGGCGTATAGACATAAACTCAGGTAAAAATTAACACTCAATGCTCAATCGGGGAAATTGATTATTAAAGATGCTTAAAATCTGGAAGAAAATCTTGAATGTATAATTA
>CALGJW010000497.1 GCA_937930025.1 uncultured Saprospiraceae bacterium
AAATCTGCAATTTCTGCCTTGTCATTGTTAGGAAACCAATTTTTAACTGTTGGATTAATACAAATAAACAGACCTGTCTGAGTACCTATGGCTCCGAATCTTTCTAAATTTCCACTGTATAGGGCTAAGCCAATATTTTCTTTTAGGTGTAAAAAAATGGATTCAATGCTGAATGTAGGACAACCAATTTCCGCGATAGACTTTATTGAACTAGCAGAAAAAATCACATCCTTTTCTATTTTAAGATCTCTTCGGGCAATGAACTCAACAATGTTTTTATCGGGATCGTAAAAATATATTGCTTTGGCATTCCAGAAATCGAAATCTTGAATTTCGTGTCCTTCATGGGATATTATTGGAACTCGTTCTTTAAGCCAGGCTAGTGCATCAACTTCTTGTTTCGAAGGTATGCACAATGCGTAATGATAGGATTTAGCGCTTTTTGAAAATTCGAATGTGAGCCTAGAGGTTCCTAGTTCAATTGTAAAAGAAGTTTCGGATTGATTAATGAGATTGAAAGAAAGTGTATTGGTATAGAAATCCAATTGTTCAGACAATCTTGTCGTATATAGGGTCAATTGCTTTATATGCATAAGCAGTGAGTTGAATAATATAACAGAGTGATTTTTAAAAAGTTTTATCGGCAAAAAGATTAGCTTTCCAAACGATAATTGTCATTTAAAACCTACTTTTAAAATCAATCATCTCGTTACAAGTTCTAACCCTTTAACATGCAGAAGGAGAGCATCTGCAAGTTATTCAACTAATATCCTATACCATTAAATTAAAAAATTGGGTCCTACTCAATTTTCACAAACTTTTTGGTAATCGTTCGGTGTTGTTTTATAAACGTAATATAGTACACGCCCTGTGGTAAATGATTTATGTCAATTTCTTTTTTCCCTCCTTTCTGAATATCAACAATGTGACCTATTGAAATATACCTTCCGATTCCATCTGTTATCTTATAATTTTGATCGCTAACTGCATTTTTGAAAGAGACAGAAAGCATATTCCTCACCGGATTTGGATAAATAGAAATACCACCACTTATTTCACAATCCAAATTCACTTGCCTAGTTTCCAATTCGGTTTTTGAACCATCATAGTCGATTTGTAATATGCGATAGTAGTATTTTCCTGAATTATTCAAATAATCAATATACTCGTAGGATTCCTGAACAGATGACTCCCCTACTGCAGGAATTCGACCTACAATCTGATAATTCCACCCATCCGCACTCCTACTAATTTGAAAATGACTGGAATTATTTTCTGCAAGAGTCGTCCAATTTAATTTAGCATAACAGTCATCAACTTGAATATTGTAGTCACCCCATGCCACTCCTAATGGGGATTGTCCACATAGGTCTGCGGCCTTATTATTCAATATGGCGGAATACTTTGGTGCTGGAATAACAGTGGTATCTTGATCCATAGATTCCAACATACCCCAACTCCCATATCTGGCGCTGCGTTGGCCTACTAAGGAAAAATGCAATAGTTGAAGCGGTTCACTACCTGATTGTAATGTCCTAAGACTATCGAACCATTCATTGTATAGATTAAACATTGCTGTATCCCGTTGAACATCCATAAGCGCCTGTTCATAGGTTGGATGAACTCCGAACGGATGTGGTGTCAAATGTTGACCGCCTTCATAAAAGATCAATGGAATGCCACGCGGATCTGCCATTTCGGTTTTATGTTCACGGATTAGTTGCAAGGCTTCACTCATGTTGGATCGAGCATAGTAAGCAATATCATTTACAGTGGCTGTTGCCCCCAAAGCATCTAAGGCAGCATCAGCATCTTCTGTTAATCCAAAGTAAAAGGTAGTTGCAATCGCATCAAAACTACCTGGCGTTAAATTCGAAACAATAGTATCCGTAATAGCAGGCCAACCTGTAAAGGCTCCAACTGCTCTTGTTATTCTGCTCGGATCTCCTGAAAAGGCGTTTGTAAAATGGTCTAAACAATTCTGGATATACGGTACGATTCCAGCCGGCCAATCCAATCCGGTCTGCACACATCCGTATTCAAATACCCATTGCGTTTGGCCAAAAATCCAATTCCATATTTCATTACTATACTCTATGGTTAGATGCCTTTCAGTTTCTAGATTATTGAAAAAATAGGAGGCCATGGCAGACATATAGTTGTCACTTGCTCTATGCGGTACGCAAACCCATCCTTCTAAGTCAAAATCATTCATTAGCTTTACCATCATTTCATAGGGTACACCTTTTTCATAGGCCCAGGTATAGTGATCCATTTGGGATCGTTCTGACCAGTCAAATAAAGTTGGAACATTCCAACCATTTGTTTCACCCCAATTATTCGTTTGACCCCAATCCATAAATCGGATAGTTTTGAAATTCAGAATTTTCTCCAACCACACAGGATTAAAAGGTTCAGATTCATATGTAAATTCTGTTCCCGGCATTAAAATTCGAATATTATGAATAGGGTCATTAATGTCAGAAGATTCAATGGTCAATTCAAATACCCCATCAATAGGATTAGGATAATCAAATACCATTCTATGGGAACCTGTTTGATTGAGATTTTGATGACTTCCCCAAAAAGAAAATGTTCCCGTTCCTTCCCAAAGAATAGTGTACTCTCCTGGAGTCCATCCATCCGTAATCGCCCAAATGGTTACCACCTTTTGTGGATAATTCGACATTGGAATTGTTTGTGGAATATGAGTAGGATATCCATCAGGTCGCATACTTAAATTTTCAGTATGTCCGCTATCGAATGGTCCATTGGGGTTTCCAATATCCTTCGTATACCAGGTTCTAGCACTTTTCATGACATTAACAAATGCTATCTCAGTTCCGTAATCAACAAGTCCTGCCATATTTGTTCCAATATCCAATTTACAGGCTTCGGTAAGCTGAGAACTTACATTGTTGCAAAATGTAGAAACTAAGAGAAGGCAAAATAATTTCTGAATTAAATTTTTGGTTTTGAACATTGGGAATATGTTTTTGCTAAGTTTGAAAAATTAGACTTTTGAATATCTATTTATAGGCGAAGTGATTTAAAGTGCAATTAGTTTAGGATCAATTTGTGGATCTTAGTCCTAGCGTCACCCAAAATTCTTACTAGAAACGTTCCAGTCCCTAAAGAGGAAAAGTCAAATGAAAAATTATTAGCCCCGAGAATGACCGACCGTTTTTTTTCCAACACCAAACGACCTGACCAGTCATAAATTTCCAATGTAATTGCTGAATCAGAAATAGCAGAATAAAGTAATTCAACCTTTCCATTTTCGCTAGGATTCGGATAAAAATAGTTTTGCAAAATCGATGCTCGATCTATTTCTATAGCTACGGTGCTGCTATATTTAAAGTCACCATTGAGATCAAGCTGCTTCAATTTATAATAATTCCATCCTATACTAATCTCTTTATGGTCAAAAGAATAACGCTGTTCAACTGAAGTAGTATTACTTCCTGCTATCTCTCCAATTTTGCGAAAGTTAGTGCCATCTAAGCTGTACTCTATTTCGAATTTGAGGTTAGATAACTCGCTTAAAGTTTTCCAATTCAATTGAATACAAGTTTCCTTTTTAGTAGCAGTAAATTCAGATAATTCAACAGGCAAATTGGTGTTAAAAAACACACGACTTTCTCCATTAGGGAGATTAAAGGCTTGCAAGGAATTCCAAATGTTAGCTACTATCAAAGCATAGTTCGTAGCTATTGTGGGATGAACAATATTTGGAACAACAAATGTGGCCGGGGCTTGTTGTTGAAAGGTAGCCATGTAGGTTGTTAATCCAGCTAAAAAATAAAGGCTAGCCCTTCCGTGAGGCGCATTATCTTCATAGATTTCTGTTACAGGAATTGTACTCAAAGGAGTATTTTGAAATAGATCACTTAGAATAGGACCTACGGGAATCATTCTAACATTTTCTGTAGGATTAGACTGTAATATAGAATCATGATATTCAATCCACCAATCATGAAAATCTCCATCTAAGTAGTTGTAATAATTCGACAACTCGGAAGGACTTGGGGGAAACCCTTGGCCATCAATATACTCGGCCATATCTGGCCAATTTTCATAAATATAGATATTGATACCAGGTTCATTTTGCTCTAGCCAATTTACAATAGTCTGGGTAGCAGAAATTGGAGAAGTCCCTGGATCAGAATAATACTCTTCACTAGGTCCTTGCCATTGCATAAAATTTCCAGCCGTGATTAATGCATTGGTGAAATTTGCATCGGAAAACGGATCCAAATCCGAATCCCATGCCGCAGGAACGATGTCGTATCCCCATTGTGCAAAGGGAGGAAGGTTATCATGCTGTGGTAAAAATCCGTATTGCCCTGTGGCGGCATAGCCTTGATTTGCCTCTGTTGCCAATAAGTATATCCAATGCGCAATGGTGGTCTCGTCACTTGGAGTCGAAATGAGCGGCGGTCTGTGATCCAAGAGGCTATGTCCAAACATGAAAGACTTTTCCGAAGTGCTTTGAGCAAAAGAAGATTGAACAATTATTAGAACGGTCAAGAATAATGTTGAAATGTAAATTTTCATTTGTCTATAATCTTAGATGAAAAATATCGTTTTGTCACGCGCATGGCATGGCCCTACTGAAAATATTTCAGTTAAATAATTCAGGAACATTCTAGCATAGTTCCTTTAAAATAACTTGGTGCTAATTATTTTAATTCTCGGTATATATTAATTCAAAAAGAGTTTTTGAACGCTTTTATTTTCAGCATTTCCAACAGATAAAAAGTAAAGGCCAGTTGGCAAATCCAAGTTGGAAAGTTCAATTGAATAATTTTGTTTTGGGGAAAGTAATTTTTCAGTCCAAAGTAAGATGCCCATTTGATTAAACAATTGTAACTCTTCAAAAGTAGATTCACTATTAACATTAATTTGGCCTTTTGCTGGATTTGGAAAGATATTGAATACTGCAGCGTCCTTTACAATATTTTGAAAGCTACTAAGCAATTGAGAAGGGTGTTTTAATCCCAAATTATCTCCACGAGTAGTGATTAAAAGATCATTTTCATTCTCATCAATGCCAAGCACGTTTTCGAAGGCAATTGGAAAAGGAACACAAGCGGTACTATCGACCTGAATACCTAGGATCACATCAGTGATTACAATTTCTACTCTGGCAATTGGCCCAAAACCGGAGACGGCTGATCCATCATATCG
>CALGJW010000498.1 GCA_937930025.1 uncultured Saprospiraceae bacterium
CTCAAAAAATTAGTATCCAAATGAGTGTAAATCTCAGTTGTAAGAATCGACTCATGCCCCAACATATCTTGCACCGCCCTTAAATCTGCCCCACCCTCAACCAAATGGGTAGCAAATGAATGTCTAAACGTGTGAGGGCTGACCTTCTTTTTTATGCCGGCCAATTCTGCCGCTTGTTTGATAATATAAAAAACCATGACTCGACTCAAGCCTGTTCCTCTTCGATTTAAATACAAAATATCCTCATGACCATTTTTTATATCTAAATGACAACGTTGGTTTTCTAAATAATAAAGATTTTGCCTAATGGCCTCTTCACCTATTGGCACTATTCGCTCCTTGTTATTTTTACCTATAACTCTTACAAATCCATCCTCGTGATAGAAATTTGAAATTTTCAAACCAATTAATTCAGACACTCGCAATCCACAGGCATATAAAGTTTCAAGCAATGCTCGATTTCTATGTCCAGCCTTTTCACTGAGATCAATTGCATCTAGTATGGCGCTTATTTCTTCGTAGTTTAAAACCTCTGGAATTTTACGACTCAATTTAGGTCCTTCCAATAGATCCGTCGGATCATCGATGATTACATCTTCCAGTAAGAGATATTTATAAAATGCCTTTACACCAGACAATATTCTAGCCTGACTACGAGCACCCATTCCCATCTTATTGATATCTTGAATGAAAGCTGAAAGCATATCAACATTCACATTTTCGGGCATTACATCTGGGTGATGTACAGATATCCATTGATATAACTTAGCAATATCACTAAGATATGCATCAATCGAATTGCTTGATAATGATCTCTCAAGCTTCATATATGCCTTAAAACCTTGGCTGTAGGCCTTCCAACTCATTTTGTAAATATATTACAATTTTTCGTAATATGTTTTAGACCTTATTATTTAGGCTCATATAGGGCGGAATACGTAAATTACAGATATAATATATATGTCATGCGTAACGAATTTGTAATTTTTGCCCTGATTTCTACTTTGGTGATAGGTCTATTGGGTTGGTTTGTATCTTCTAGTTGGTTCTTGGTCTTTGTGGTTCTTGGCCCGATACTCCTATTAGGTTTCTACGATTATTTTCAGACCAAGCAAGCGATAGCAAGAAACTTTCCATTGGTAGGAAGATCTAGATACATCGCAGAATGGTTGCGACCTAAAATCTATCAATACTTTATTGAATCAGATACAGATGGAAAACCCTTTGCAAGAATTGCTCGAAACATTATTTACCAAAGAGCAAAAGGAGTATTAGATACGGCTCCTTTTGGAACTCAACTGGATGTGTACCAAGAGGGATTTGAGTGGATGAATCATAGTATAGCAGCATTGGATCCGCATACCTTAGAGCAGGATCCTAGATTGATTGTTGGTGAAAAACATTGCGAACAAAAATATTCGTGCAGCGTATTAAATGTTTCAGCAATGAGTTTTGGTTCCTTGAGCAGTAGAGCCATTCTTTCTTTGAATGGAGGAGCTAAGATTGGAAATTTTGCACACAACACCGGTGAAGGAGGTATCTCTCCATATCACTTAGAAAATCAAGGCGATTTAATTTATCAAATTGGTACTGGTTATTTTGGATCCAGAGCCCCAGATGGAAATTTCTCTGATAAATTATTTGCCGAAAGGACAAAAGCACCTTCCGTAAAAATGGTAGAAATCAAATTGTCACAAGGAGCAAAACCAGGTCATGGTGGAATATTACCAGCAAAAAAAGTAACAAAAGAAATAGCAGCAATAAGATCAATTGAAATGGGCAAAGACGTGATCAGTCCACCCTATCACAAGGAGTTTAATACTCCTATTGGTCTACTAAAATTCGTAAAAAAATGCCGTAAATTATCCAATGGAAAACCTATTGGTTTCAAATTGTGTATAGGTCAAAAATCAGAATTTATTGCAATTTGTAAAGCCATGGTTGAGACTGGAATTACTCCTGACTTCATTGCTATCGATGGTGGTGAAGGAGGAACAGGCGCTGCCCCATTGGAATTTAGCAATAGTGTCGGTATGCCTTTTGTTGAGGGCTTGGCTTTTGCCTATGACGCCTTGATAGGTTTCGATTTAAAAAAGGATATAAAATTATTTGGCTCTGGCAAAATCGCATCTGGCTTTGATATCTTTCGTGCGATTGCACTTGGTGCAGATGGATGTAACTCTGCAAGAGCGATGATGATGGCAGTCGGTTGTATTCAGGCTCTGGAATGCAACCACAATACTTGCCCTACAGGGGTTGCAACTCAAAATCCTGAGTTGATTAAAGGGCTTAACATTCAAGACAAAACACAGCGCGTCGCCAATTATCAAACAGAAACAGTTCATGCCTTTGTAGAACTTATGGCCGCTGCTGGAATATCTAATCCGGATGAAATCAATAGAGTGCATATTTCAAGAAGGGTTTCACAAAGTGTTGTAAAACGATTCGATGAAATCTATCCTTATATACCTGAAGGATGCCTTTTAAATCATGAATCTATTCCAGACGACTGGAAGCAAATCATGTCTATGGGTGATGCCAACAGCTTTGCCCCTAGATTCCAAACTGTCCACATCGAAGAAGATTAGCATTTTATAAATTGAGCCAATAATTTACTTTCAATACCATGGTCCTATTTTTAGGGCCCCAAAGGTCTATGGCATAATTGTCAGTATAAACCAGAAAAACATCCGAAAGTGGCTGGAAACGCCATTGAATACGACTGTTTACATTGAAATTATCTGCTTGAGTATTGTACTGTAAGAACGTCGTCCAGAATAAATCTCGACTAAAGTTAAATTCAATAGTAGGGCCTAAAAGCAATAAAGTAGAATTACCAATCGCTTCTTCAAATACCAATTCATTCACTTCAAAACTTAATCCAAAATTCCCCCACGGTTGTCTCCGATAATTAGCAGATCCAGAAATACTTTTGCGTTTTCCACTATAAAACCCTCCAATAGATCCACCCAAAGAATAACTAAAATCTTTCCTTACATCTGATTGATAATCAATAACAAATTCATTCCATCGATAATCCCCAACTGGTAATGGATTGTCAGTAAATGTAAATGGAAATAAGAGATACCTATAATTAGTATTAAAACCCACAGATATTCTACTCGTATTCGCCAAAGCCATTTCATATCCCAATCGAACCCTATAACTAAAAATCCTATTTTCAGATCGCTCTCTATCTCCAATATTGGTAATATTAAATCTATGTGTATTGATTTTTTCCTGATCAGGATAAATTGTATAACTCAAGGTTGAAAACAAATGGTCGTAACCTATTTTGATTGTTTCATCTTTAACAGCATCATATTGATTTTGCTCTTGAATAAAACCCATATCATCAGAATAATTTTCTCCTATTCCAGATAGATTCGTATAAAATCTAAAGTTCTGATTTCCCAGTTGGGCAATTAAATGATAGTATCCATTTCTATTTTCTACCTGATTACTGAATGACATACTATACGCTGAAGCAAATCTATTGTAACCGTTCTTCGATCGATAATCAAATTCCAACCCACCATTTCGCATATAATCATCTTTAATGAATTTTTCATCATTGTAGGCAATTCGATTATGGAAAAACCCTTTGATGATTGAACGACCAAAAATATTATGACT
>CALGJW010000499.1 GCA_937930025.1 uncultured Saprospiraceae bacterium
AATTCAAATGGCTAGGTGAGGTTGAAAAATTTTGTCTCGTTTTTAATAGGGCGATGTATTTTTGTATTCAATCTTTTATCAGATAACCAAAGTCCCTCTATTCTAACATAGCCTTCAATCCTTCCAACTCAATTTTCAATTCCTCATATCTTTTTTCCACATCATCTCCTGGTAACTGATCAGCACTGTTAATAAGACGGGACAAGTAGTTGATCTGGTTGGCCAACATTTGTTGTGGATAAGCACCTTCATCGTTTTTTAACAACTGCAGCACTTCTTGGACTTTTTTTAGTCGTTCCGCTTTGTTTTCATCTCCTTTAATTTTCTTTTCCTCTTTTTCAACTTGATCTAGGAATTTTTGAGAATCTGAAATGAGGGCAGCAATTTTCAATTGCATCGCAACTTGCGTTTTTAAATCCGCTTCGCTCAGCCCACTAGCTTTTACTCTGGGATCTAATTGCAATTCAAAATTCTGCTCCAGCACTTTGTCGCCAATTGTGAGCCGAACCGTAAAATTTCCCGGTGCAACCAATGGACCATTTTTATATCGTCGCTTTTCATCTTTTCTCCAAGGGCCAGTGTGTCGCATATTCCACTTGAAACGATTCAAGCCAGCTTTGCTGCTTAAAGATTTATTGACTAAGTAAGTCACCTTACTTGTATTCATATCCTCTATAAGCGTAGTAGATTCTTTTTGATTCGTGCTGTCGCTAAGGATGGTGGCCACAATGTTTTTGTTTGCATCGATTAAGTCTAGGCGAAGACTGGCTTTATTGTCTTTTGGAATATAATAATCGATAAGTACACCTGCAGCGGGATATTCAGGGATACTCATGGCTGCATTGCGAATTTTTGGAAAGCGATACCTAATGGTTCGGTCGGGTTGAAACAATAGGGGAGTGTTGCCCATATTGTTTATGTCGGGCTGTCGCAAACTGGTGATATTATCAAGTATCCAAAAAGATCTGCCCATGGTGCTAACGACCAAATCACCGCGATGAATTTTAATATCGGTAATAGGAGTGATTGGTAAATTTTGCTGAAAGGACTGCCAATTTTTACCATCATCAAATGAAATGTATAATCCATTTTCTGTTCCCGCATACAAAAGTCCAGCACGTACGGGATCTTCTCGGATTACACGAGTAGGTACATCAATCGGAATTCCATTCGTACCTGAAGTCAACAATGTCCAAGACTTTCCATAATCAGAAGTTTTATAAATATAAGGATGGTCATCGCCCAGTTGATAACGCAAGACCGCAATATAAGCCGTTGCCGCATTGTGTTTCGATGCGGTGATAGCATCCACTCGACCACCTTTTGGTAGTTTTGTTGGCGTTACATTATTCCAAGTCGCTCCTCCATCTTTGGTCAGCTGAATCAAGCCATCATTCGACCCCGTCCAAATCAGCCCTTTTTCCAAAGGGGATTCACGAATGGAATACAAGGTGCTGTAATATTCTTCCCCTGTAATGTCTCGAGTGATGGGGGCGCCAGAGATCACTTGTTTGTCCGCTTCGTTGGCCGTAAGATCTGGAGATATCGTTTCCCAATGTTGACCATCATCCTTTGTCTTATGTAAAAACTGAGAGCCGTGATACACGACATCGGGATCATGGGGAGACACATGTATGGGCGCTACTCTTTGAAATCTATATTTTAAATCTTTCGGGTTGTGTCCATAAATGTAATTGGCGCCAACAGGATAGCCTTGTTCATTTCCTGTCCTTTTATCAAATACACCAAACACACCTTTGCAATTTACATATACCGTATTGTGATCGCCAGGTTTTGGAACGGCCGGTCCAGTTTCGCAACCTCCGGTATTGATGATCCAACCTACGCCGGTGTTTTGGATAGCACTTGGCGCAAAACTAGGAACAGCTATCGTGGTATAATTATCCTGTTGTCCGGCATAGAGCCAATAAGGATATTGATCGTCCACTTCCACCTGATACAATTCGGCAGTGGCTTGATTGAATTGTGTAGACCAACTGAGTCCGCCATTATGCGTGACATTTGCTCCACCGTCATTTGCCTGAATAAATAATTGGGGATTCTTGGGGTTGATCCATATGTCATGATGGTCGCCATGCGGTGGCCGAATTCTTGTCCATGATTTTCCACCATTCGTTGATTTTAACATTGGATTAGCCAATGAATAAACGATATTTTCATCAGTAGGATCGACCGCAACATTGCAATAATAAAATGGTCGATTGACGAGCCGGGCATCACTGGAAATTTGTGTAAAAGTATTTCCTTGATCTTCAGATTTGTAAAGTCCACCTTCCTCGCCAGGTGCTTCAATAATGGCATACAAGACACTGGAATTGGCAGGTGAAACGGCCAGATCTATTTTTCCAATTAGTCCTTGAGGTAAACCCTTGCTCAATTTTTGCCAGCTATTGCCGCCGTCAACAGACTTGTAAATTCCACCTTCATCATTGTTGCCACCAGAAATAATCGACCAAGGTTTGCGATCCACTTTCCATGCCGCGGCATAAATAACATTCGGGTTGCCAGGTAGTAGTTCAAGATCCGCGATTCCTACCTTATTTGAAATGAACAACTTCTTGTCCCAGGTGATTCCACCATCCGTTGATTTGAAAACTCCGCGTTCTTCGTTTGGCCGAAAGGCATTGCCAATGGCAGCCACCCAAACAACATTGTGATTGGTAGGGTCAATTTCTACAGCGCCAATGTGTGCGGTTTTTTCCAAGCCAATCGATTCCCAAGTCTTACCGGCGTTGTTCGATTTATACATTCCTTTTCCGGCGATGACATTACTTCTGATTCCATCAGAGCCTGTGCCCACGTAAATGATATTCGCATCATTGTCGGCTACACTTATCGCTCCAATAGAAGGACTTGCAAAATAACCATCTGATATATTATTCCAGTTGGTACCATAATCAGTTGTTTTCCAAACTCCGCCGCCAGTAGCACCTAGGTAAAATGTAGATTCGGCGGTTGGCGTGCCGGCTACTGCTGTGACCCGACCACCTCTGCCTGGTCCGACCATGCGATATTTCAAGGCGGAAAAATCTTGCGCCATCATAGAGAGGGAAAGCAGTGAAATGCAAAAAGCAAGGAGTAATTTGTAAAGTAGCCGCATGGAAATGTAGTTTGTCAATGATTGATTTACTGCTATTGATGCCCTCAAATTAATAAAAAACTATCAAGGCAACAGTGTACATATTACGAACTTGTATATAGGAGGAAAAACTGCTTGGTTAAATTTGGCATTGGCTTTAAAGTAAAAAGCATATTTGAAAAATAACCAGCAAAGAATAATCAGGTGGTTAGCCGCACTACATACGATAAACACATCAGTTCTAACTCTTATCAAAACCTTAAATTCCTTAGCAAAGTATTAAATCCTGAGAGGGTAGGCATCCTCCAGTGAAAATAGCTCGTATCAGAGGCGAGTATAAATTAATGAAAACTAAATCCTATACCTATGAATTATTCAAAATTAATATTGCTGTGCTTGAGCCTTTTATTAGTCGATACTCTTTCTGCTCAAACCACCCTTGGCGTAAAAGCTGGATATACTAACGCTTGGCCAGAATACGGCGATATTCAATTGCCCGAGAATGCACAAACTTCTGTGAATGGATTCAATGTATCCCTAACGGCTTATAAGTCATTGGGTAATATATTCAGTGTTGGAGTAGAACCAGGTTTTGTGAAAAGGGGAATGGCTTGTATGCCAGGATGGCAACCAATTTTCCAAGGAGATACCAAACTCTTGTTGGACTATGTAGAATTGCCTTTGTTTATTTCAAGTAAGTTTAATTTATTTAAAACCAACTTTTCAGTTAATGCCGGCATAGGTTATGGAGCGGCTGTAGTTACTTCAGCCATGCGGGAAATAATGAACGTAGCAGGAGATCAAGTGTTGGATCGCCAGAAAATGGCATCAGGCGAAGACGACAGTTTATTGAATAAAATTGACCATGGCGCCTACGGAAAATTGGGGGTAGGCTACGACTTCAAATTTGGTCAATTATTTTTTGAGAGTAGTTTTTATGCAGGGATGCGAGATGTCGAGAGATTCAATGTCTCAAAAAATAGGAGTATTAATTATAGCTTGGGGTATAACTTTTCTTTTTAGGTAGAAACACAAATTACTCAAATTTTAAGATGATTTAATTTGTGTAATTTGCGAAAATTTGTGTCTAAAAAAAATACAGATGAAACATTTACTCATTTTTCTCCTATTGACTACTTTGTTGTTCCATGCTTGTAATTCGGATGATGATCCTCGAATGCCTGTATGTGAAGCTTGTAATTTTACTTGCCTAGATTTAAGTGAATCCGAAATTTTTAGTAATTCATGTGGCGCAAATTGGGTATGTAGCTTTAAGTTAAACGAACAATCCCAGGTAGATATAACCGACACAAGAGGATTTGTTGATGGCATCAGAAATGTTTTTAGCATGGTGAATTCTACACAAGGAAGTTTGCAAGCTACCGATGATGAAATTACAAACACCTTAGTATTCGATTTGGGGAACATTCAATCTGAATTTTCATCAGAGAATGAAGAATTAGCTGCGTTGAATGTACATTTTAAAAGAGTATGTTTTTGTGCTGAGACAAACTTTAAAGCGGTAACATCAGGATGCTTGCAAGGCGAAAAGCAATCAAATGGCAATTGGTTTGTTCAAGGCGACTTAACGATTCCTTATAGCTTTGGTGATATTGATGTACATATAGACGCGGAATTTAGTAATTAATCAATTGGTCTTGACGAAATTTTCTTGACGCAATTGTCCTTGACGCAATTTCCTTCGGCGCAAAATCGAATAGTGTGTATCCAATGTAGTTCAATGCCTGTGGTGCACAATACCGAACAACTTGTATAAATAGCCACGAGCGCCAAGCGGCCGAAAGAACCATATTTGAGATAGGCTGAAGGCCTGCGATTTCCGTATAAAATATATTTTTGGACTACCTCAATCTTTAAACTGCTAATGGAATCGCAATCCTTCAGATGCTTTGCTAAATTTTGAAGGCAATCTAAAAGGAAGAGGTAAAACTTAGTTATGTTTTATTTTCAGACCTGCCGAGCATAATGAAATGATGATCGGAAACTAAAAGAAAGGGTAAAACCTAGTTGTGTTTAATTTTCAGACCTGCCGAGCATAATGAGATGATGATCGGAAACTAAAAGAAGGGCTGAAAAAGTAGTTACATGCGAGCACAAAGTCAGATAAATCAAACTCTTAAGAACAAAAATGAATCTGATACATTTTAATTTAAACTTACTTAAATTGAATTCAACACTTACAAAATTAAGAAGATGAATAAATTATTACTAGCGCTAATTTTTGTTGGCACTTCTAATTTCTGTAATTCACAATCATTAGACCAAGATATAATTTATGCAACTCAATTTGGAAGTGATATATATCTAAATAATCAGCTTAATACAAGGGTTAAAATGCGAGGCAACTCAATTATCAATATTGTCGAATCAAATGATGATAACCAAGTAACAAGAGAACTACTTAAACTGTCAGATACCACATTTTTATATACTGAGTATTTTCCATTAAACTGTGAGAATTACTTAAAGCATTCTGGAAACTATGGCGTAATTAAAGAAGGCGTGCTAGTGATTAGTTATGAAACAATGATTGACTCAACTGTGATGTGGGATCCTGGCACTTTTGAAACTCTGCCAAGTCCGAGAGAAAGACAAATTTTCAAACCTACAGGTATATGGTTTGAAGTATATAAGCACTTTGATAGGAATTACAGAGTGACCGGCTCATTTAATTCTAACGGTAAACATGGAAAATGGAAATATTTTACTAATCGCAGGAGTTTAGATAAAACACTGACCTTCGAAAATGGTACATTGATTAAAGAAGAATTTGTAAATATTCTAAACTACAAATCCATAGAAAAAACACGAAATTTAATACAAAGGACTTGGGCTTGCTCTAGTTGGAATACTCTAAGTTTTAACCATACTGAACATACCAGCACTTACACATTCAAGCCAGATGGGACCTTTACAAACGGAGGTAAGAAGGGAACTTGGTTATTGAGAGACTATAAAACAATTGAGTACACTATGCACGATGGTAAGAGAACTTTAAACTTGGAATATGTACGTGATGATTACGTAAGATTTACTGGAGAAATTAACTAAAAATACAAGTAAGCCAGCATGTAACACTAGATATGATGCCCATATCTCTCCTTCGTCTAGAGACGCACATATCATTATCCCTTATCTTCCATTAATCGGCCTGTGTCGTCTTAAAATAGCTTTACACTTTTTATGCAATAACAAGTACACATGCGTAAGAAGAAATCAATTGATTGAGCAATTACTTAAAAAAGATCAATTTATGTAATTGTAAGTCAGTGATTTATGCTTACGCAGGGAGGAATGTGAATACTTTCCAAGCCCCCATGCAGCGAATCCTACAAAACCCAAGTTAGGCAGTTGTAATCCACAATATGCGCAACAAAAGGATTCTTACCGCATTGATTAAAAGCATTTAAAAAAACACAGCAATGAAAAAATTAGGAATATTCACTTTACTATGTCTACTGATCTTCTCCTCTTGCCGAAAGGATATAAACATAGACGAGGAAATGTCAAGCACGTCACGACCAAGTATTGAAAACTACGAACCCAAAGTTGAAACTATAGTAGGAGACATTACTGGATTTATCATAGATGAAAACGGCGAACCGGTCATAGATGCCAATGTGACAATGGATGGAGACAATACAACTACAGACGATTATGGCCACTTCTTTTTTACCGGAAAAAATATGAATAAATTAGGCGCTTTAGTAAAAGTACAGAAAGAAGGCTACTTCAAAGGAAGTCGACGATTCTTTCCAAACGCGAACCAAGACAACCGCGTTAAAATTCAATTATTAACCAAAAGTTTCGATGATTCTTTCAACACGGTTGATGGCGGAACTGTTTCCATGATCAATGGAGCATCAGTTGATTTTCCTGCTAATAGCATACACACAGAAGCAGGAGGGACTTATATCGGAACCGTAAAAGTAGCTATGAAATGGATGGATCCTTCTCAAGCGGCTACGCTCGATCAAATGCCTGGTAACCTACAAGGACTAAATGCTGACGTTGAAGAAATGGCTTTAACTACTTACGGAATGATGGCTGTAGAATTGGAAGGCGAAAGTGGAGAAGCACTTAACATTGCCACAGGTATGACGGCAACGATCTCCATGCCTGTTCCCGCAGATATGTTGAGCGCAGCACCTTTTGAAATTCCATTGTGGTCTTATAATGAAGAGCACGGTTTGTGGGTGGAAGAATCAACAGCGACTTTGCAAAATGGGGTTTACGTAGGAGAAGTTTCTCACTTTTCTTTTTGGAATTGTAATTTGCCTTTCGATTATGTAAACTTAGACTTGACGGTAGTAGACGACAATGGAATCCCTTTGGACAACTACCTAGTAACGCTTACCATCGTATCAGGAACAATGGCAGGAACTATTGAACCAACGACAAGTGGCTCTGGCTGGACAGACGCAAATGGAAATGTATCTGGAGCGATTCCAGCAAATGAAGAATTGACTTTGGAGGTGAAGGGCGTTTGCGGTGCAGTATTGTTTAATTCGACCGTAGGACCTTACTCCATTGATGCCACAGAAACAATTACCCCTTCAGCAAGTATGGTAAATAATACGACGATTTCAGGAGTTCTATTGGATTGCGATGGCAATCCAGTAACCAATGGTGTGGTAATCGCAACTTTTAATGGAGGAAAGATTTATCACTACACCGCTTCAAATTTTTCCTACACATTGAATACTTGTGGAGGCATTGGAGATGTAACCATAATTGGAGTTGATTTGGATGCTTTAGAACAAGGTCCTTATGTTATCGCTCCGGCTGGTACAACGACTGATTTAGGGCCAGTGAGTGCTTGTGGGAATCCGACTCCGAATACTATTACAGTAACGATAGGTGCGGAATCTCGGAATTATATTAATGCATTTGAGCACGTAGGAACTCCAACAGCGGGGCACACTATGATCGGAGTGGAAGATATTGGTGGAGGTGGAGCTATTTCCATTACTTTTGAAGGATTAACAACTGGAGATTACTCCATGTCAAACTTTGTTGAAATGCTTCGTGATGATACTATGGGCTGGGAGTTTTATTCAAACAGTGGATTTAGTACCTTTGATGTTACACAATATGATACAAAACTAATAGGTACAGCTAGTGGAGAATTGATTGAATGGATGAGTGGAAACCTTGTACAAGTTGATGTGAGTTTTAATATCACCTTATAATTATTTAGTAACCGCAACGGCGCAATGAGTATTACGTTTTTCTCAAACAAAAGAAATAACGTTGCGCTCTTTGCGCCTTTGCGATGAAAAAAAGAGATGGTGGAACGCATATTTACTGCAAAATAAAACAAAACATTTGCTTACAGAAAAACAACTTATCGAAGATTGCCAGCGGGGCGTCAAAACCAGTCAATACGAATTGGTTCGACGCTATTCCCCGATGTTGATGGCAGCCTGTCGGAGGTATGTTAAAAATGAAGCGATTGCTAAAGATGTTTTACAGGAAAGTTTGATTCGGATTTTTAAGAATATAAAAAAGTTTCAGCCAACTGGGCCTTTTGAAAATTGGATGAGGCGGATTACGGTTCGTTGTGCTTTTACGGCTTTGGATAAAACGAAAATTAAGAAAGAGATAGAGCTGACCGATCATCATTTGGATTCATCTGTAGCGCCTGATGTTTTTAGTTATTTGGGGCTGGAAGAACTTACGAGAATCATTGAAACGCTGCCAATTGGATATCGAACGGTGTTTAATTTGAATGTGATAGAAGGTTATTCGCATGGAGAAATTGGAGAATTACTACAGATAAAAGAGAGTACTTCGCGGTCGCAATTGACGAGAGCTAAGAAGCTATTACAAGAAAAATTGCGTGCTATTAATTACCAAAAAAAGACATCTGCATGAAATGGGATTTGTTTAAAAATAGATTAAAAAAAGAAGCGCAGCAACAAGAAGATGCAGTGGATATTGATGCGTTGTGGTCTGCGATTGAGCCGGATGTAGAAGCGCTTAACGAAGGCAAAGGAAAGCGGAGACGTCTTTTCTTTTGGATTTTCTTTGGTGTAGGATTGGCCTTTATGGCAGGGTGGTCGGCGCTGTCAAATGAAGATATTGTTATGAAAGAAGCCCTTGCTGCAAATGAAGCTAGGGTGACAGAGGGGAGTGTTTTGTCGGTGGAGGAAAAATTAAGTAAAAATTTGATTGCAAAGTCGGAAAAAGTTGAGAATGAGAAGGATTTATTTCCTGTTAGTTCAAATGAATTTCAAAAAAATGAAACGGTAATTACCGTGGATTCTGAAAATACTAAAAATGAAAAAAGAATTGAAAATAAGGATGTAGAGCATATTGACCAGTTGCTTAGCTCAAGTCAAAGAAATGATAATCCTTCTGACAGTCCTTTAAAAACTAAACTTAAAACTAAAACGAATACAACCGAAGATATTCAGATGAATTTGAAGGAAGGTTCTTTGACCTTAGAGTTAGAAGCCGATGTGACTTCTTTCGAAAAAGAAACTCCTACTATAAAGACGAATGAAAAAGATTCTAAAAGTGCTGATGTAATAAATAAAACAATAAATCAAATAAATGAAAACAGTCAGATAGAATATATGGAAAATGGACTTCTCCCAATAAAAGAAGATTCATT
>CALGJW010000500.1 GCA_937930025.1 uncultured Saprospiraceae bacterium
TCTTATCATCCATTTCCATCATTATCATTTATCAATTAATTTTTGCCAAACCATTCCCGCATCACCTGCTCTCCTTTCTTGTCTTGCGGCGAAAATGTAATTTGAGCCGCCTTCATATCTCTGCCTCGTGCTTTGGCTCGCTTAATTCTTTCCGCTCTATATAACTGATATTCTTCCGGGCTATATTTATAGGAAGAATGAAACCACTTCCATATAAAAACACCATCGAACCACGATTTGTTCCAAAGACTTTCAAACATGGCATCTAAACAAATCGCTTGGGTCTCTTCTGATTGTACAAAACCTTCTTCCAGTCTATGCGGCCAAACCCAAGGTTCTATGGCTGCATCAGCAGAATTCTTATATCCCACCTCGGTAAAGATAATTGGTTTTCCGTACTTTAAGGATATTCGTTCCATGTTAGCAATATGTGGTTCCCAAGCTTTGCATATAGCTTCTTTTGTGGGATTTTTTTCTTGTGCCAAAGGAAAGTAACCTTGAATGCCAATGGCGTCTAGTTCGCCCCAAAAAGTGATGGCTTCGTACTCCTTGTAAAAGTTGGCTGCATAGGTCAGCTTACCTGAGTAAATTGTTTTAATTTTTTGAATCAACTCAATCCATCTTTCTGGAAATTGGGTCGTTGGAATCAGTAATTCTGTACCAATGCAGAGTGCTTCCATTTTTCCTTTCTCGGCTACCTTCGCATAATGCATCATAAAATTGGTGTAGTTGGAAAACCAGGTATCCCAATCTTCGGGAGAATTCATCTCTATATCAGAACGCCATTTGCCAGAACTGCTATGCATCCAAATATGTGGTTTAAGGATTACTTTGATGCCACGATCATGGGCAAGGTTAGCGGAGTGGATCAAACCAAAGTCAGATTCGCCCCAATGGCCGTCGCCACTGTATTGTAAATTGGGATCGTTATGTTCGCCTTGCCAGCCGAAGGGCGTTTGTGAAATCCAGTTGACATGATTGTTGACCAAAGGATCTAAGTTGCGACTGATGATGGAATCTCCAGCTACCCAGCAGACGCCGCGGATGATGTTGGGATTGGAGGATTGGCCGGTTACCTTTTGGACTAGAAAAGTTAACGCGACAATAGTACAGATAATATAGAATCTCCTATGGGACATTGGTTATTAATTTTTTGAAGGTGGATTTTCTATCACCATTATTCGGAAATTTTCAATTATTTCGTATTAATTTTCAATTAATCCACTAGGTATCACAACTCACCTCATCCCATTCCTGATCCAAATAATTAATCAACCAATTCAAAGCATAGTGTCTTTCATAAACTACACTTGAGTTGGGATTTTTCAATTGAATATTATTGACTCGAGCATCCACACAGGCCCAATCCAATCTATAGTACAAATCTGCAGCATCCAATATTTCCTTCTTTGATCTGGATTCAGTGATACTGTTGATAAAACCTTTGGGATCGATCAAGGGATATTTTTCTCTGGGAATATTACCCAAGTCACAAAGATTAGAAGGATCGCCTAAATCAGGTGTGATATTTAAGGCCCAGAGTAAAACCCAAATACCTTCGTATTTCCAAGTTTCTGTTTGCTTCTTTTCGGCTGTTGGATTATTTAATAAATCCAATTCCTTTGGAGTAAGGAGTTCCCACAATTCATTTTTCTTTAGGGCATTTTCGATTTGTTCTACTGTTAAAAAATTGCTGGCGAAGCCATTGATGAATGCCATGGCGGTAAGGCGTCCGGCAATTTCCTTGGGAGTTCTAATTTTTACTTCTGCTTCACTTTCCACTGCGGGAAGGAATTTATTTACTTTTGTTCCTAGTTGCTTTAAGGATTGCTCGTTATTCAGTTTTCGTGCTCTTTGATCTGAAGTTAATTTATCCAAGACGTTCTCTCGGTACTGTTGCTCCCTTTTTAAATATTGCTCTTCAATTTCAGGCCCTAAACTATCTATCTCTGAATTTCCTGTTCGATCAAGGATCAGTTTTAAATTTCTATTGAGAAAATGTTGCCCTTCTGCTTTGGAAATTATTGTATTGGGCTGGGCGAAAAGAATGGCATCAAATTTATTTGATAAATCGAGAATTATATTTTTTAGATTTTTGGTTTCACCAGCTTCTTGAATGAAGGAGAATTCGCAATTTAAGGTCTGGATTTTCATTTTGAACAATTCCTTTACTTTTTCATTTTTTGACGGAAAGGAATTGACGAAGCCATATAGACCATTGATATTTTTACTTAAGTCACAATTTTCCGATGAATGGAGTGGGGTGTTTGGTGCGAGCCTTTCTCTATAGGCGATCTTTAATTTGCTTTTTGAAGAGAAAATTCCTCCGCCGGATTGAACCTCCAGAACTCTAAAATCATCTTGATTTAGTAGGCTTACTTTTCCCTTTGGGATATGCTTTTTGATCGTTTCTTGGATAAATTCGAATCCAGTCGTTTTCGAGTAGATAGTACAGATCATTTTTGAATGTTTGTGACCGTAAATTAGAAGAAAAAATTATAAATTCAATAGGGTTAAAAATTGTTGTTTTTTCAATTCTTTCAAATAGAATTGCGTTAATGTATTTACAATCTTGTCCCTTGTCATTCTTTATTTTGGAATCTGCTCCATAGTTCTTTTAAGGGACAAGTTTGCTTATATTCAAAACAATCTGTTAAGATCAAAAATCCAAATCTATGTGTTCTCGGTAGTTGCTTTTCTTCTTGATATAAAAGTAGGGTAGTGAAAGTTACAATCTTTTCTTTTTTCGATAAAATTCGGATTCCACAATTCGAGGTGCTCACAAGCTGACTTTTATTCGTTTGGATTAATATAGTAAGCTTGAATATACTAAGATGAACTAGAAAAAAGCAAGTGGACATTGATTACTTCAATATCCACTTGCTGTATTAACTTAAATCCAGCATTTATTTTACTGGATTAAAAATCTGCTTTCACAATCCGCCTTGAAGTTGAAGCCCCTACTTCATTCACAATATTCAAGAAATAGATTCCACTACTCAATGAGCTTGTGGGTAGCGTTATCTTTTGTAATCCCATTGCAAAATTTTCTAAGTTCATTTGTTCAACCTGACGTCCTAATTGATCTACTAAAGTCAATTGCACAGCAGATTGCTGATTGGAGAAATTAAGCTCGATAACCAATTGTTCTGTAAACGGATTTGGATAAATAGTAAAGGCTTCTAAATCTTGTAATGTATGAGTTCCACTTGCTATCCCCGTGGTGAAAATAAATGAATCAGAATAATCACTGTCAGCAGTATTGTTGCAATTGGTTAGAACTTGATATTCATATTCAGTTGATGCAGATAAATCACTTAGTTCAAGTGTCGTGGTAAATTTTGTAAGTTCAGTAAAAGTAGGGTCAGCCACTTTTTTATACCTTACCATATAACTATTAGCCCCTAAAACAGCATCCCAGGAAAGGTCTGCGCTCATCGAAGTAATATTGTTGGCAGTTAAATTTTCTGGCATTTCACAAGTAGGAGTACCAGTTTCTATCATAATACAATAATCTTCAATTTCACCAAAAATTGAGCTCGTAGAACATGGATTTAATGGATTAACATTTAACTCCATGGCTATCCGCATTCTGGTAATACCAACAGTAGCGGAACCTGGGATCAAAATCGAATTATTTATAACCGAATTAGTACTAGGTGTGCCAAATATTTTTTCTCCTGCATCGCTAAAATCACCATCATGATTTAAGTCAATCCAAATGGACCATCCCTCATTTAAATTATTCCCAGCAAATCCCGGTGTTAATGTTATGCTATAGTTTGAGAATGTAGAGAATGTAGCAGTGGGACCGGATTCTGAAAAATCACCAAATCCATCATTGGAGCCACTGGTATTTGTAAGCGATCCGATTGCGATAGATTCTATCCACTCGTTGCTGGCGTCTAGTTGAGTAGCTGCACAATAGTCAAAATCCCTACATGCACCGCAACCTTTTGTTCTGATTAAAATACTTTCAGAAAAGTCTACCGTTACTCCGTTACCACAATCGACTTTAATTTGTAACTCATAATCTGTACAAGGTGTTAATCCGTTAAAGGTAGTACTGAGCTCTGGGCCGAAAAAGGTCGTCCAATTATTTGCTCCCACTTCACTAATTTGAACTGTATAATTATTTGCAGCAAAAATTGAAGACCATTCAGCAGTGACGGAATTATCTTGAATATCACTCACAAAGAAGGAGGCTGGATTTTCACAACATCCATCTGTCTCAAAGAAAAGAGTAGAAGAGTAGGAGGTGTCGCTAACACAAAACCCTTCAATCTGCGCTTCATAGGAAGTACAGGCCAAAAGGCCTGTGAGTGTATAAGGACTCGTTATGTTGTCCGCTGTATTCCATACAGTGCTGCCTGCTTCTCTCCATCGTAAATTATTACTTTGGATACTATCATTGGTATTCCAAGTTACTATACCACTAACATCGATTATGTCGCTTATTGCTAAGAATGATGGTGCTGGACAAGGTCCACAGTTGGCCATAAGATCATTGATGGCATTAGCCACATTCAATCTTCCACCAGTTACGGTTATCCCTTGAAGTGAGGCATTTGGATCTACTCCATCAAGTATATAATCTCTGACTAACCTTGCGGCATTGGCCGGGTCGCTTTTGGCAATTCCGATTAAAGCAGAACAGGGAGCCGAATAGAGTAGGGCCAATGCACCGGTTACATGCGGAGTGGCACCTGATGTACCTCCAAAGGCTCCGTATCCATTAAGGGAAGTCGTCCAAGTTTCTTGTCCAAAAGCGCCTAAGTCAATGGTTGTCAATCCATAACCTGCCCCTGCAAGTTTGACATCATTTCTATTCATATTCGTAACGGATATAAGATATTCACTGGAGCAGGCCGTTGGTAAATCCCCAACTACATCTATATCAAAATTTGCATTGGCGGTGGCGCCACAACTTATTATTCCTTGCACGCCCAGAGAGTCGTAAAAAGCACACCATAGGGGAGCATTTGCAGGCTGCCCTTGATCTATTCCCCAACTAGCATTAGTAGAAACAACGAAAGCGCCTTCTGCACCATTGGTATCATTGTATTGTTTTCGCGCTATATAAGGATAAGAATATGCCTCTAATACTTCACTTTCCACCCCTGTTCCACCTTGAACTATCATCAATTTTACATCCCAATTCACACCTGCAACTCCAACGCCATTGTTCCCTACCGCGCCAATAATCCCAGTAACCGGAGTACCATGGCCACCGCCATCCCCAACGTTATCGGAATTAGATCCGGTATCCCAACCATCAAAGTCATCAATGAATCCATTATTGTCATCATCTATTCCATTGTTAGGAATTTCTGCATGATTTTTCCAAAGATTAGCGGCAATGTCCGGATGATTTAAATTGATACCATCATCTATAATACAGGAAACTATGGTGTCGCCATCAGCGGTTAATCCTCCTGTGGCTATATCCCAGGCCAAATCCATATCGATATCTGCACCGGCAGTTCCTCCTCCTTGACCAGTATTGATATACTGCCATTGACTTTGAAATTGAGGATCATCGGGTATAGTACTTCGTAACCTTACAAAATGATTGAATTGAGCAGCTTGAACTTTACCATCTCTTTGCATGGCTTTAAGCAATTTCGCTTCGCTAACTTCATT
>CALGJW010000501.1 GCA_937930025.1 uncultured Saprospiraceae bacterium
ATCATTCCATTAGCAAGTACCAAGCATCGTTGCGAGCGAATCGCCCTGCGAAATACTGGCTGTCGAATAATCCCTTTGGCACCGGTGTACCCGGGATCATCGCTTTTGTTATGCGTCCCTTCAATCCTTGCATTCAGTATATTTATTTGCTTAGAAGAACCGCAAGGTGTGAACCCAAAATACATGAGTTGTAATTCTTTGGGCGCTTCGCTAGTAATTACTAAGGCATTACTCCCCATGGTAATATTTGCGGAAGGTCGCCAAGAATTTTCTTGGGTGTTCTCAAGGGTGTCTGCTACTACATTGTAGTAGGATGCTATTTGTGTGAGTGGGGTGCCTAGGGCGTATCTCGTCATATTATTTAGATTTATGATTTTAGAATTGGGTTTAGTGTTTTTAAAAAATGCGTGAGTTGATTTACGATTTTGGATTTACGATTTCGAAAATTCGGTGAGTCGAAAAACGCAAACGAATGGCGAAGACGAATGTCGAATGTCGAAGTACGAATGACGAATTCGAATATTCGGTGAGTCGAAAAACGCAAACGAATGGCGAAGACGAATGTCGAATGTCGAAGTACGAATGACGAATTCGAATATTCGGTGAATCGAAAATCGGCGAATCGAAAAACGCAAGCGAATGACGAATTCGAATATTCGGTGAATCGAAAATCGTATCGTTATTTTCGGACATGGGATGGCCTTTAGTCGCATCGACTTTTTAATTTTTTTCTATCAATATTTAATTATTAAAAAATCACACGCGCCATAGCTAGCGCTTTTTTAGCCACGAATCTGCCTGCCGGCAGAGGCAGGTTTCACTAATTATCACGAAGTCGAATATCGCATCGAGCGTTCGTATTTATTCGCACGAAGCTTGCCTGCCAATTGGTAGGCTTGCTGCGCAATCGACAAATTTTCACGAATTATTGACGCGATTTAATCTAAATCTCGCGTACGTTATTCGATCGCACGATTTTCGAAATCGTAAATTATAAATATTCACGTCATTCAAAATAGCATCAAATTCCCGCAACACCTCATTCAACTAAGTTTCGTGAATACTTTTCACTTTATATGTCAAAGATATCTTCTTTAGCATTAAGAAACAAATTGTTTATACTGTTATTTTATATAAACTTTTTGTTTATAAAGTAAATGGCTGATAATCAATGGAAGAGGTAGTAAGATGATTTTTAGGGATAAAAAAATTGAATTTGACAGGAGAATATGTATTTATGCCAAAGTCTTTTCTTTTCATTTCATTTCCTGCCCTCCCGACGCTCGAGGCAGATGGGTCTGAAAGTTAAACACGACCCTAAATCCACCAAAAATTCCTTTCAAATTACAGCTAGATTTCCACGTAACTACCTCTACTGTACCTACACAGAGATTACACTTTTGAAACGAATTTTTATTAGATTAAAAAGAATGAGTTGGCAGCAAGAAATTGAAATGGAAGAAAAAAAAATCAGGCCGCATACTGATCAATGAAGTAGTTCAGTTAAATTAATTGGTCCAAAAATGGAAAATACCGAATTCCCAAAAGCTTTCAAGCAATCTTTAAATTCTAAATAATAAGGAGATTGACACCTTTTTTTGGTTCAGTATTTTCCTATTCCTAGATAGAATAAGTAAAGACAATATCCTTTCTGATGGGCAATAGTATGTTCCAAGACAAATAGGTTATGATTACCAGAAAAGAATACCAAAATGCTCAACAAGTTGCTTTTCAAAAACGTTTGGAGCAATGAAATGAAATTTGGAATATTTATCATTCTGTTTTTTCTGATGCAAGCGCTAAGCGCACAGACCTGTTGTAATGCTGGAGCTCCAGTAAGTAGTTTTTATGGTGTACAAAATGGAGCAGACAACTCATGGGCAATTAACCTATCCTATGAGCACAAGAGCATTAACCTTCTTGTTGATCAAAATGAAAGACTAATAAACGATCCACGAACAAGGCTAGGACAGAGTCTTTCTACCAAAGTGGATTATGTCTTAAATCCAAATTGGTCTTTCTCCGCAATCTTACCTTTGATCTATCAATCTCGTAAAACGATTTCTACTACTGAAAATAGTTTAGGGATTGGAGATCTATTATTAATATCTCAGTATAGTTTAACACTTAAAAAAAATTATGCCCTTGGATTATCTGCGGGTTTGAAAGTTCCACTAGGTCAAAGGAACCACCGCAGTGAGGCCTCGATATTACTATCTCCAGATATGCAAAGCGGCAGTGGAAGTCTGGATTGAGTCACAAGAATAAATCTTAAAAAAGAACATTTCCTAATACCTTTCTTAACTAGTTCTATAGAATTCTCCTACCGAGATAATGGAATAAATTCTTCTTTTGGCAGCACTTCGAATTTCGAAGGCCGTCGATTTGGTTTCGGTAATGAATACGTATCTATTTTTACGACCAGTTATCAATGGATTAAAAGTAGCGGATTTTATACCCCAGATATCAGTTTAAAATATAGAGGAACAAGTAGAAATGTAGAGCAAAATATAGATGCCCCAAATAGCGGAGGGAATTGGTTGAGTCTTCCTTTGGGGATTTCTTTCCAACCCGACGAACTAAAGTCATTGAGACTTTATGTAGAGTTTCCTTTATATCAAGATATCAATGGGCTTCAAATAACAACAAGTTTTACAACTGGAATACAACTCCGTTATATTTTTAACAATTCTAATGCTGTTGCAGCACCTACAAAATTACAACTTCCATGAAAAAAGCAATCCTACTTTCCACTTTAGGACTTATTTACCTATTAGCCTGCTCTTCTAACGATATAGAAAATCGAGATAGTGAATGGTTAATTTCATCAGACGAAGTATTCGATGGAGGTCCTGGAAAAGATGGTATTCCTTCTGTAGACAATCCAGAATTTAAAACAGTCGATCAAACCACATTTTTAGATCCCGATGATTTAGTTATTGGGATTGTGCACAACGGAGTAGCCAAAGCATATGCACATAGAATATTAGATTGGCATGAGATTGTAAACGACCAAATTGCAGATAGATATCTGGCACTTACCTATTGCCCATTGACTGGAACTGCCATAGCGTGGAATAGAAAACTAGATTCGGGAGTTACCACCTTTGGAGTCAGTGGAAAACTATACAATACCAATTTAATCCCTTATGATCGAGAAACCGATAGTTACTGGTCACAGCTAAGATTGGATTGTGTAAATGGGGAGTTGATCAGTACAAAAATAGAGACATTTCCAGTTATAGAAACAACTTGGAATACATGGAAAAATATGTATCCCAATAGTTCTATTATGACCTTAGAAACAGGATTCAACAGGAACTATTCGAACTATCCTTATGGCGACTATAGAACGAATCATAGCAATTTTAATTTCCCCGTCAATAATGAAGATAATCGGCTTCCTGCTAAAGATAGAGTGCTTGCTCTTTTGTCTGAAACGCAAAATAAAGTATATCCAATAGATGAATTTAATACTGGCCGAGTGGTAACGGATGATTTTGACAATGGTGAAATATTGGTATTAGGGTCTAATACTCGGAATTTTTTAACCGCATATCATAATGATGGATTAGAAAATGTAAGTTATTTAAGCGGATCTGACGAGATTGTTGCAGAGGATAGTAATGGTAATAAAATTTCCATCTCCGGAGAAGTTGTGGAAGGGCCCATGGCTGGAAAGCAACTCATAGCGGTAGAGTCCATATTAGGATATTACTTTGCTTTAGCTGCATTTTACCCAGAAATAGAGATTTTCCAATAGGTTATAAAATCCAAAGCAAAAAAAGAAAAACTCTATGCTGCATGCTGATCAATCAAAATAACATTCCCATCGGGATCAGCCACCATAAAGCTAGCCGGCCCACTCCCCTCAGGATCAGCCTCCGTCATCAAAGTCACACCCTTCGCTTTTAAGTCCGCTTGGATTTTCCGCACATCATCAAACCCCTCAACTGTACTTGCGTTCTCATCCCATCCCGGATTAAAAGTCATGATATTTCCTTCGAACATTGCTTGAAATAAACCTATCAAGGCATTGCCATTTTTCATGATGAAATATTTCTTCTCGTTGTCTCCAGCAAAGACGCTAAATCCTAATTTTTCATAAAAGGCTTTTGAGGCATTGAGATCCTTGACGGATAGGCTGTTTGAAAACGCTCCTAAATTCATGATTAAGTATGGTTTGGTTAAAGATTATGTTGCAGCAGGAAAAACCTTGGGCTCCAATGCCCGAGAAATAATCAACGCCACTAACGCAATAGCAGAAAACATCCAGCCACCGTCCTGTGCAATTTGATGTGCTGTAAAGGCAAGCGCAGCATCAAAAAAGAATCCTGCATACGCCCATTCTTTCAAGAAAGGCGAAACCCGACTCAGCACCGCAATCACTCCCAAAACTTTGGCAGTAGCCAAGGGATAGACAATCCAACGAGGGAAATTTAGAAAGTCAAAATAGCTCGCCATTGCTTCATAATTGAAGAAATAATTATAAGCGGAAAAAAGAAAGACAATGCACATGACTGCAGTCGCTATCCAATAGATTATTTTCATTTTATTTATTTAAAATTTCAGGCCGGTTAAAATTTTGCGGCAGTCAATTTATTTTTTACCAATCGTATTACCTTTCCCCATTTTATCCTCAATGTAATCCAACACCTTCGTCATCAAATGCACGCGATCTTTTCCACGCACATTATGCGGATGCATAGGGTATGGAAAAAAATCAACTTGCTTTCCCGCATCTACAAATGATTTTACCAAAGCTAGATTGTGTTGCATCAAAACAACATCGTCCACTGTTCCGTGGATCAACAATAAATCTCCTTGAAGATTCGCTGTTTTATCTAACAAAGAGGACTCCTTATATCCTTTGGGGTTTTCCTCAGGTCGATCCATGTATCGTTCGCCGTACATCGCCTCGTACCATTTCCAATCCGTCACTGGCCCTCCAGCAACACCCACTTGAAAAACATCCGGTTTTTTCAACATCAAAGAAGTCGTCATAAATCCTCCATAGGACCAACCATGTACTGCCATTCTATCAGGATCTACATAATTCAAACTTTTCAAATAATCTACTCCGGCCAATTGGTCTTCAATTTCTAACGTTCCTAAATTTCGATGGATGGCATTTTCAAATTCAAATCCTCGATGCGCAGAACCTCTATTGTCTAAGGTAAATACTAGGTAACCTCGTTCGGCCATTTCATACATCCACATTCTGGCACCTCCCATTCGATCATTTTTGACCATTTGTGCATGAGGTCCGCCATACACATAAACTAGTACAGGGTAAGTATTTTGAGGATCAAAGAAAGAAGGCTTGATCAATCGGGCTTGTAAAATTGTTCCGTCGTTTGCTTGAATTTCTACCAACTCTGTACTTCCAATTTTATACTCTTTCATTGGATTTAATGCAGCGATCAAATTTTTCACATTCTTTCCACGCGTATTAATGATATCAATTACGTTCGGAGTCTTCAGGCTATTATATTGATCAATTAATAAGATACCCTTGCTATGTAATTTATACCGATGCTGTCCGGATTGATCACTCAGTTTTTTTGCCTTCCCATTTTTTAGGCTCACGGAAAAAGCATATTTATTCAAACCGGAAGGATCATATCCATCCACGACTATATTATCTCCGCTAGCAGTCATTCCTAGAATGGATTCCACCACCCATTTCCCTTTGGTCACCTGTCCTAATAATTCTCCATCCGCTGTGTAACGATAGATGTGATTATACCCATCCCGTTCGCTGAACCATAGGAATTCATTTTTATTAGTTGGTAAAAACCAAACGGCATGTTCTGGCTCCACATATTTATCATGCGTCTCTTCGAATAAGGTCTTAACCAAGGCACCAGTTGTAGCATCATATTTATTCAACCAAATGTGATTTTGATCTCGATGAACCAATGCTAAATAAATATATTTTCCATCAGGACCCCAGCCTAAGTTTGTGAGATATTGATCCGCTGGACCTTCCACATTTAGATAGATTAATTTCTCCGTATCCAAATTATATACTCCAACCTTCGCACTCTCCGAAGGCTGACCGGTCATTGGATATTTTACGGTACGCAATGAACCTGGCGTGGTAGTAATATCTAGCAATGGATAATCAGCCACTTTTGATTCATCCTTTTGATAAAAGGCCAATTGCTTTCCTTCCGGTCCCCAAAACAAACCCTTTCTAATTCCGAATTCATAACGAGCAATGGCTTCCCCCGCACGAATCTCTTGTTCCGGAGAAAATTTAGTGACCTTCACCGAAGGCTCTGCCCCTTTTTTCACATACACATTTCCATCCATGGTATAGGCTGCAGCCTTCGAGGCATTTCTATAGTCCAAATTCTCAGCTCCTTCTGGAATGGTAAAAACACGCTCTCCTTTTTCCGTACTGCGATTATAGACATAATAGGTCTGTAAATATCGAAATAGAAATTCGGAATCATTTTGCCATTGAACAGCAGGAAATCGATTGAATTTTTGTTCAAAGACTCTTTCCACATCTGACTTCACAATTCGTTGAGGTGTTGGATTATCTCCCATGTCTTGAACAATCATGGTTTCACCATCTTCCTCCAAGAAGGAATAAGCTTCCCGCTCAGGCAGCCATTGCAAAGCCCTAATAGTCTTAGGAGCGAAGGTGGTCCTAGTTTCTAAAATGGCCGCCTCCAATGTCAGTTCTTTCTGTTGGCAAAAACTTGAAAAACCAAGGAAAAGCGCAGAAATGCATAGAATAATTCTCATGTGTTCGTTAATTTGACTGGAAGATAGTAAAAACTGAAAATTTGAAAGTTTGAAAATTCCTATAAGTCTTACTTACCTTTATCGCTATGTATAAAATCGACCACATTGGAATAGCTGTGAAGGATATGAAAGCAGCTAATAGTTTGTATAGCAAGCTCTTAAATTGCGATCCGTATAAGCAGGAATTAGTGGTTGCCCAAAAGGTACTGACCTCTTTTTTCCAGACAGGAGAATCTAAGGTCGAGCTCGTGGCAGGGCAGGCAACAAATAATCCGATTGACAAATTCATAGAAAAGAAAGGCGAAGGCATTCATCATGTGGCATTTAAAGTGGATGATATTAAAAAAGAAATGGCTCGTTTGAAAGCAGAAGGATTTCAATTACTTTCTGAGGAACCTACCAAAGGAGCTGATAATATGTGGGTCTGTTTTGTGCATCCTAAATCTGCCAAAGGCGTATTGATCGAACTGGTACAGCCCATGCTGCCAGAATAATGGATGCGCTGACCATCATACTTTCCGTGGGAGGAGGCATTCTTGCAGGAATCATTAACACCTTAGCTGGAAATGGTTCAGCAATCACTTTATTAATATTGACAGAACTATTAGGCTTACCACCCAATGTAGCCAACGCCTCTAATCGACTTGGGGTTTTTAGTGGTTCTGCTTCTGCGGCTGCCATTTTTTATCGCAATGGTCAACTTAAAATTAGATCCAATTTCCATATTGTTCTTCCTGCACTAATTGGTGCGGCAGTCGGCGTTTGGTTGGCGACAATAGTTAGCAACGATCAATTTTTATGGGTATTTAAAATCATGTTAGTCGTGATGCTCGGAGTCATTTTAGTGAACCCAAAAAAATGGTTAATCAAAACTGTTCGAGAAAATAGTGTCAGTCCATTTATTCTTTGGCCGCTGTTTCTAGCCATTGGATTCTATGGTGGATTTATTCAGATGGGCATGGGTATCATCTTTTTAGCCGCCATGGTCCTAGGTGCTCGATATAGCATCATCGATGCCAACGTTATTAAAACTTGGATCGTTTCGCTTTACACCATCTTGTGCATAGCGATATTTCAATACAAAGGATTAATCTCATGGCCGCAAGGTTTACTATTAGCATTAGGTCAAGTAGGCGGAGGATTGCTTGCTGCTAACTTTGCGATCAATAATCCCAAGGCGAACCTTTGGGCTTATCGATTATTGGTGGTTATTGTGATTTGGGCGATCCTACGACTCTTTGGAATTTTTGAAATTCTTTTTTAGGGAAAAATAGTGGGGATTGAACGTGGAGAATTTTCTTGTGGTTTAGTTGCGAGGGTTAATAACAAGGGTGGTTTTAGCGGGGATTTGGGCTTGGGATTGAGTGTTGGTTTGAGTAGTGGATTCGGGGAATATTGATTTTTCCCCGAGAGCTGGGGATTTTTCCCCAGAACGTATTTTCATCACCTATTTACTATATCATTTTTTTAAGTATTCAATCCTTCGTAGTTTGAATTCGAGTAGTGCTATCAGGGGAATATTGATTTTTCCCCGACAGCTGGGGATTTTTCCCCAGAACGTATTTTCATCACCTTTTAACTGTATCATTTTTTAAAGTATTCAACCCTTCG
>CALGJW010000502.1 GCA_937930025.1 uncultured Saprospiraceae bacterium
TTTACAACAAAAAAATATGCTCATATCGCAAATCTTAATTTGAGTGAAAATAGACTTAGCAATTGTGATGAAGAAGAAGTTTTTATTCCAAATGGAATTTCTCCGAACGGAGATGGAGTGAATGATTATTTTGAAATTGTAATTCCTTATTCAAAGAAGACTTCATCACAAATAGAACTAATAATTTTAGACCAAACTTCTCGAATCGTTTATCATAAAAAGGATTATGAAAATGACTGGGATGGAACCTACCTAGGGAATGGTTCCCGATTGGAACAAGGCACTTATTTTTATCAGCTAATAATTAACAACCAGGAAAATCGGTCTGGTTGGATATTAATTAGATATTAGAAAAAAGGAATTACCCTCATGTAACAATGACTACTTATTAAACTGATTCATGGCTCTTCCCAAACCAATACTTGCAATAGCAAGAATTGCTTCAGCAGATTTCTTAATTAGATCCGGCAGTGCAGACTTTTCGTCTGCACTCCATTCTCCCAGCACATAGTCGACTTGCTGGCCTTTTCGAAATTCTGCGCCAATTCCGATTCTTAATCTGATATAATTATTTCCACCGGTAAGCTGATCTATACTTTTCAAACCGTTGTGACCTCCGTCCGAACCTTTTCCACGTATACGCAATGTCCCAAATTGAAGATTCAAATCATCCAAGACGACAATAATTCTTTCTTTTGGAATTTTCTCTTTTTGCATCCAATAGCGCACAGCCTCTCCAGATAAATTCATGTAGGTAGTAGGCTTTAATAAAACCAAGGTTCGACCCTTATGTTTTATTTTAGCAACGGAGGCTTTACTCTCGGATTTGAATGGCTCTTTTTTATCCGCGGCCATTTGTTCTACAACTTTGAAACCAACATTGTGGCGGGTGTCTTCATATTCGGCACCAATATTTCCTAGGCCGATGACTAAGTATTTCATAGGATCATCTACTACTTCTGAAAAAAAGAATGTCTTGAATGCGGACCACCAAGGCATAGTTATTATTTATGCTGCAAATGTAGTGACAATACCGGCAAGGGAGAAATCAGAAAAATCTCCCTAGGCCGATATCAGGTCAGAAGTATATCGTGAAAAGTTAAACGAAGGTTCGTTCAACATAGAAAATGCAATGTCTAGCGGTTTTTGTAATTAACAAAAAGATCGGTGGGAGAAGCGGGATAAATAGGGGGAATTTTTTCAAAGATACTACTATTAAACCTTAGTCTCAAACGGATAAATACTGAGATTTCACAACTTCTTCGATTTTACCGTTGTTAATTAAACATTCAATACAATTCATATTCTTAAAGCCATGATTGCTTTTCTTCAACGCTTAACAAGTAGTTGTTATAAGAATAAAAAATATATCAGACCTGCGGTAAAAAACAGGTAGGAGTAGTACCTTGGTTGCCATATGTCATTTTACAAAGCAGATACGTTAAATTTTATTCGCAAACAGACAGCTAGTCGATTGTGGAATGCCACCAAGGTACTTTCGTCTTATTACGCTACTAAGTGGTCTCGTAAGCCAATTCAATGGGGTATGCCCATGACTATAAGTGTCGAACCAACTACTGCATGTAACCTTAGATGTCCGGAATGTCCGTCTGGATTGAGAGCATTCTCAAGACCGACTGGAAACTTAAAAGCAGATTTTTTCAGAAAATCTATTGATGAGATTCATAAGGAATTGATGTATTTGATCTTTTATTTCCAAGGAGAGCCTTATATCAATCCGAACTTTTTAGAAATGGTTAAGTATGCTTCTGACAAAGGAATCTATACAATCACCTCAACTAATGGACATTTTCTCAATGAGGAGAATGCTAGAAAGACCATAGAATCAGGCTTAGATCGATTAATAATTTCTGTGGATGGTACTACTCAGAAGACTTATGAGAATTATAGAAAGGAAGGAAAGCTTGAATCTGTATTGCAAGGAGCAAGTAATATTATAAAGTGGAAAAGGAAGCTCAAATCTAAAACGCCACATACGATTTTTCAGTTTCTGGTTGTAAAGCCAAACGAACATCAAATTCCTGATATTTATAGATTAGCTAAAACAATGGGAATTGACGAGGTAAAACTCAAGACTGCTCAGGTATATGACTATCAAAATGGTAATCCGCTGATTCCGGAGAATGAAGTCTACTCCAGGTATCAAAAACAGGAAGACGGCACTTATGAAATCAAAAACGAACTTTTAAACCATTGTTGGAAACTTTGGCACTCTTGTGTTTTGACCTGGGATGGCTTAGTAGTCCCTTGTTGTTTCGATAAAGACGCCATTCATAGATTAGGCGATTTAAAAGAACAAAGTTTTCGAGAAGTTTGGCAAAATGATGCTTATCAGGAATTTCGGACCAAATTATTGAAGGGAAGGGACCAAATTGACATCTGCAAGAACTGTACAGAAGGCTGTAAAGTATGGGCCTAACACGACAATTGCCAGACATTTTTGAAAAAATTCATCGAAGTTGAGGATTCTCCTTGTAATTTCCAAATAAAATCTTGAACTTTGTAAACAGTTTCCAAGGTAATATTTAGGCCTAAATCCCATAGACATTCGAAAAAGCAAGATAATCTCACGCAAACGGGAGTAATCAACTAACGCTCAATTAATTTGTTTGAATTATTCAAACAATTTTTTGCTAATTCGGATATCGTTGGAAAAATTTAAAAACTGGAGTTCTTGTAAAAAACACACTATCTCCAAATAGAACAAGTAGATGACTTATAAAACAATCTTTAAAGGGCGGCTAGATTTTGGCAATGACAAGAGTTATGAAAAGGTGTTGAAAATGTTTCAACATCGTGTAGAGAGCTATTACAAATCCGATATTTTATTAATCGAAGAGGAAATCTTTGATGCAGATACTAGATCACTGAATGTAAAAAGAACTATTGCTCAAGGGAGCAAGAAAAGTTGGTCTAACACAATTTCAGTATTAGAGTATGTAGCGCAATTTGCGGTCGCTGGTGAAATGGGGGCCTGGATGACAGAGGACGGGAAGATTCTAGATCATGGTATTATTGAACCAACTTCTGAACGAATAGCTGTTCAAGCTTTTATAAAAGGAAGAAAGTTGACTGAAGTTCAAGGTAATGAAACAGAAGCCGTAGAAGCGCTAAATAAGGCTATAGAGAAATACGAAAAGCATTCTGAGGCATATGAGCGACGAGCTTATGTCAAAGTTCAGTTGAAGGATCTTAAGGGTGCTTTGAAGGATTATACAAAAGCTATTGATGGAAATCCAGTAAACTCTCGAGCTTATTATGGACGTGCTTTAGTGAAAAGTAAGTTGGGTATAGAAAAAGGCCAATTGGAAGATTTAGAAATGGCAATAAAATCAACTATTCCTTTGCAGCCTTTGTTTTGGTTAGCTCGCAGAAAAAAAGCAGAATACCATTTGGATAGAAAAGATCCTAAAGGAGCTCTTTTAGATTTGAGACTTTGCGCTTGTAGAAATTTTCCTGTTGATAACCCAAATTATAAATACAAAAGATACATGTGGTTTGAGTATGGAAAAGCTCTAGCTGCTACGGACTCACCAAAAGAAGCGGAAGAAGCTTTTGGTAAAGCCCTTGCCTATGAGCGAGGACCGAAACAAATAGACGATTTAGAAATATTGGAAAGTCGTTCAGTGCTAAGAGCTGAAAATGGTTTTACAGGTGCCAAAAAAGACCTTAAAACCATTAAGGAATTAAAAAAGGCAATGGCCAGTTAATCCCTTCGAAAATTGCAATTTCAAAAGCGCCTAGTTCAATATGAACTGGGCGCTTTTGTTTTTTACAACTTCAGCTACTGACAATTTGTTACAAGTGAAATAGCATGCTTACTTTTGGCCTTTATTATGAGAATTCTAAATATAAAAGAATGGGGAATTGGGATTGATACTTCTAGAAAAGTACTAATAGCCGGACCCTGCAGTGCAGAAACAGAAGTTCAGGTCCAGGATAGTTTTGAAGGAGCAGCCATAGCAGGTGCTCAACTTTTCCGTGCAGGAATTTGGAAGCCAAGAACGAGGCCAGATTCTTTCGAGGGTGTTGGGGAAATTGGTCTTCCTTGGATTATGAAAGCTGCGGCCAAACATCAACTGCCGGTAACGGTCGAAGTCGCTAAACCTAGTCACGTGGAAGCCGCCTTAAAAGCAGGAGTTCATGTTTTGTGGATTGGTGCACGAACTACAGTCAATCCATTTGCCGTTCAAGATATTGTCGATTCCTTAGTGGGAGTTGACATACCAGTAATGATTAAAAATCCAATTAATCCGGATGTAGAACTTTGGATTGGAGCAATTGAGCGTTTTATGAAAAAAGGGCATTTAAAATTGGCTGCTATTCATAGAGGTTTTTCTGTTTCGAATGCTCAACCGTATCGTAACCTACCTATGTGGGCATTGCCAATTGAATTGAAGCGTAGGTATCCACAAATGGAAATAATTTGCGACCCTTCTCATATTGCTGGTAACCGGGCATTAATACCTGAGCTTGCTCAAAAAGCATTGGATCTGGAATTTTCTGGTTGGATGATAGAAACACATTCTAATCCATCCAAAGCATGGAGCGACGCAAAGCAACAAGTTACAGGTAGTGAGTTGAAAAATTTATTGTCCAATCTTATCCATAGAGATAGTTCCTCTAGCAATCCTGAATTTGTAGCAAATCTTGAAGCTTTGCGATATGACATTGACAAGTTGGATGAAGAAGTCATTCAAATGTTGGGGAAAAGAATGGAGGTTGTTCGAGAGATTGGAAAGTATAAAGATCAAGCTGGAATAACTATTCTTCAGATGGATCGTTGGAAACGAATTTTTGATCAACGCATACAAGCTACATTAGACCAAGACTTATCTCAGAGTTTTGCAGAACAGTTTATTCGAGCCCTTCACGAAGAATCAATTCGACAACAAAATGCAATTATGAATCAGTTAGAGTCCAGCCGTGAATCTTAGATTTCTTCGTTGAAATTATTAATGGCATTTAGGACAGTTTGAATCCGAGCATAGTTGATTTGATAATGTCTAAATTTTCCCTCTTTTTCGGTGTCCACTAAACCGGCAGCTCTTAAAATGCGCAGATGCTGTGAAGTAATCGATTGCTCCAGCTTTAAATTATTGTAGATTTTATTAACATTAATGGTATCATTCTGATCAATAAACTGTAGAATTCTAAGACGAAGCGGATGCGCAAGTGCTCTCAATATTTCACTAGAATGATCCAACTTATCCTGTTGGATATCGGTCGAGGCCTTTTTCATAGTTTTCGTTTTATTTCCTGCGGATCAAAGACCCAATTAACGCCAAAAAGAGGAGGGATTACATGCGATACTTACTCTGCTGTTGGCTAGCATTCAAATATCGAAATTTTTCTTATTAAAACAAAAAATATAAGTAAATGAGCGGATTATTAGGGGATTACCCTTAGCCTGTAAAGGGTACTTTATTAAAGCGAAATAACAGAGATATATAATAGAATAAAAAAAGCCGTATGATGATATCATACGGCCTTTGTAAATTTTCGGCTTGGTTTTTTATTTGTTCTAGCAGAAAAAATTAGGATATATAGGAAAGCAGTGTCATTTAGGCAGCCAGTTCTTCCACTAATCGGGAAATCTGTCCTAGTCTAGATTTGTCAATACCGTAGAAAATGAATTTTCCTTGTCTTTCGGTAATAACGACTCCTGCTCTTCTTAGAATAGCAAGATGTTGTGAGGCAACTGATTGTTCTAATCTTAATTTGATGTAGATATCAGTTACAGTCATTCTTTCATTTTCCTCTAAGAGGTCTATGATATTCTGACGTAATTTGTGATTTACTGCACGTAGTACGAGAACAGCTTTTCTCAATTCTGCGTAGTCTAATTCGATATCCGCAGGTCCCTTCCCTAGGACTACTGTTTCGTTTTTCTGCTTTCTCATATTTAGTATGTGTTTTTGATGAATCAATACAGCTTAAAAAAGCCAAAAACTATACCAAAGTCAAGGATTATATATAAACATACTGTATAAAACTACTGGTATAGAGGCAGATATAAAAATGAAAAAATAAACTTCATTTATTCCGCTAATATGAGTGTTTCGATAGGAAAAGGCTCAAATCTACCCTTTTATTTCCAAATTGGCTTAGGTGTAGTGATATTAGGTGGCTTTAAATATTGTGGTTTAAAGTAAGCTACGTCTTCGAATTTTCCGGCTTGAAAAGCCAAAAAACCTATATTTAACAGGTGTTTGGCGCTGCATTCTATAGGAATCAGAATTATGTTTTCGGAGGCTGATAATGCTTTTGCCTTTGCCGCTCCAGAACCTCCAAGATGCAATTTCCCATTTTTAGGAACTTTAGCCTCTAGATAATCTTGATCTAAGATAATTGCCTTTGGATGGACAGCAATGTTTTGCTTTGCTTCATATATGGCGCCATAAATTTCCATCCTTCTGGCATCTATCATCGGGAAAAAAAGATTGTTTTCATCTTCAACTATTACTCCTGTTTGTGACATGGCCCATGCTAAAGAATGTAAGGTATCTACTGCTATCAAAGGAATGTTCAGTGAAAAGCATATCCCTTTAGCTGTAGCCGCACCAACACGCAAGGCTGTGTAGGAGCCAGGGCCTTTGCTCAAAATCAACCCATCAAGCTCTTTCATCTCCCATCCTAAATGGGATAGTCCATCTTGAATAAGTAAAGTGAGCTCTTCTGTATGAGACATGGGTTTGACAGCCAGTAGTTCCAAATGGAATTTATCATCCTCAGCAAATCCTACTGAACAAATGTTGGTCGCCGTTTCTATTAAGAGCAATTTAGCCATGACGTAAAAATCGGAAAAAATTGGGAACACTTAATCTGGAATGTATACAAAGAGATGGTTATTCATATTTTTTTTAAATTTAAGGGTGGTCTAAAACTTTGGAACAATCTAGTTGGTTATAGAGTATAAATAACCATCCCTAAAAAGAAAAAATTATGCTGTCTCAATCAATGCAAGATGCGCTCAATGAGCAAGTGAGAATCGAAGGACAATCTTCTCAAGTATATTTAGCCATGGCATCCTGGGCCGAGATTCAACCCGGTATAAATAACATCACCTCTTTTTTCTATAGGCACAGTGATGAAGAAAGAATGCACATGCTGAAGCTTATTCATTTCATCAACGAGAGAGGAGGCTTTGCAGTGATTCCAGATTTGAAACAACCCCAATTGACTTTCCCATCTATTTCTCATGCCTTTAAGTCTTTGCTTGATCATGAGGTAGCTGTATCCGAAAGCATAAACAAGTTGGTGGACATTGCATTAAGTGAAAAAGATTATGCGACGCATAATTTCTTGCAATGGTACGTAGCCGAACAAATCGAAGAGGAGGCTTTAGCCCGCAATATCAACGATAAGTTAGAATTGATTGGTGATGAAAAATCAGGTCTATATTTACTTGATCGGGATATCATGAATGTCACCATAGGAGGCGGCCCGGCTAATCCTTAATTGATTTTTTTTCTTTCTACTTTCTATCAGAATCGTTTTAAAAATTAAATTAGGAACAGCCCAATTAATGCAAACAGATCCATTCTGTTCTTCTAATGGAAAAGGTAGAACCTTCAATACTTCAGTGAAACTTATATCTTAAAAATAATAAGTGAATAATAAAAAACGGGATGTCCTAAATAGGCATCCCGTTTTGCTTTTTAATGCCAAAGTTCTTCGTGCAAATTTTTTAGTTCTAATTCGTGGATTGAAAAATCCAATTGGAATAGATCTTTGATGGGCTTGGCGATAAAAATAATTCCAATAACGGCGTTTAGAATTATGGTTGCTAAACCTGAGATCATACCTAGGCTAAATCCAATTAGAATCATCGTGGCAATAATTACAATTGCCATTTTCCAGTAATCAACCTTTTGGGTGCTTTGTGTAATTTTTGTGAGGGTGGGGTTCGATAGTTTAATCGTTTTCGTTGTCATGCTACTTAAATTTTACGGGCTGCGTATTCAAACACAGAATGGTTTAATTTAGATTGTTTTCTTGATGCAAAGATCGGGTGGAAGTACTTTTTGAAACCCACCTGAATGGGTGATTTTGTCTCACCCTTTTGGGTGATATTTCCCACCAAAGGTCTGTAAGTCTTTAAGGAGGGTTAGTATTATTTAGTTTGAATTAAAGGGTATTAGTGGGATAGATTTTTGGGTGTTGGAGGGATAAATGGGTACGATTGAGCATCTGCGATTTCGGAGATTGCGTTTTTAACAAGTCCGGGAATAAGAGTTGAGTTGTAGGAATAAAAGGTGTTTTTCCCGATTACTTCTGCGGAGATTAATTCTGTGTTAAGGAGAACTTGACAGTGTCGACTAACGGACTGTGTAGAAATTGGGTGGTCGATTGCTAATTCGGTTGCTCTCATTTTACCTGATTGAAGATCGAAAAGGATCTTTGCTCTAGCGGGATGCGAGATTGCTTTGGCGATTGTGCAAATGCCGAAAAGGGAATCGGGGTATTTGTGTGCTTTGGAATAGCCCATAATTAAATAGATTTATAAGCAAAAGTAAACAAAAAGTTTTATAAAAGAAACAATTTGTGTTTATAAATGAATTTAGTAGTAACGTAATTGATTATTCAATCATGAGTTGAGAAGTCACTGCTGTTAACGTAATTGATTCGCACCAAAGGTCCGCAAGCTTCAATCATGAGTTGGGAAGCCACTGCTATTAACGTAATTGATTATTCAATCATGAGTTGAGAAGTCACTGCTGATGACGTAATTGATTATTCAATCATGAGTTGGGAAGTCACTGAATGGCACACCCTTCTAACCCAAAGGCTCTATCAAATCCCACTTATTTCCATACCGATCTACAAAAACAACTACCCGACCATATTCTTCATCCCTTGGCTGATCAACAATCTTCACCCCCTTTGAAACATAATGATCATAATCCCGCTGGAAATTATCCGTATGCAAAAATAGAAACACGCGTCCACCGCATTGATTTCCAATAGCTTTTTTCTGCTCTTCATTCTTCGCCTTGGCCAGCAAAATTCGACAACTGGCTTCTTGACCCGGGGATAGCACTACCCACCTTTTCCCCTTACCCATATCAGTATCTTCTAACAAACGAAAGGACAATGTCTCCGTATAATATTCAATGGCCTCGTCATAGTCCGGGACTAAAAGGGCTATTTGGAATAGTTGTCTAGGCATAGGTAAATTGTTTATAGAGCTAAATGTAAAGCTGATATTATCGATTTCTGTTGATTTTGACCAATTTTATCCAATTGAGAGTATTTATTGAAAGATTTTTTCTACTCAGGCAACCCTTTCGAAGAAATGGGGCCATATAAAAGTAGAAACCAGCGAAAACAGTGGAAAACTTATCTAACATCATTAAAAATTGTATCCGTGGAGATGAAAAAGCTCAGCGGGACATGTACTTGGGACACCGGGTCCAATGGTATATGCAATGCTTAAGATATGGAGAAGATAAGTTTGAAGCCGATGATATACTTCAAGAGGGCTTGATTCAGATTTACAAAGATCTTCATCAATTTGATGAGCGTAAAGCCAGTTTTGCAACTTGGTCTTCCCGGGTCTTGAGCCATGCAGCTTTGAAATTCCTAAAACGCCATCGATGGAATAAAGCTTTCACAGATATTGATTCGATCGATGAAACTGCAGACCAAGAAGAATTGGTCTATGATAAACTCGCTGCAAAAGAGTTAATTCAACTATTGCAGCAATTGCCACTAGGATATCGCGTAGTCTTTAATATGTATGTTATCGAGGGATACAAGCACCATGAGATTTCCAAAGGACTGGGAATAACTATCGGTACTTCAAAATCACAACTTTCGAAGGCAAAGAAAATGTTGAGAGAAAAAATTGAATTTCACCTTACAGAATATTCACGAAAATGAAAGGAGAAAAAAACATCGAGGATTTCATTCAGAAAAAAATGCAGGAAGGTCAACTTCAAGAAGAGGACTGGAATGTACCTTCGGATGATATCTGGGAATCGGCTAAGCCGCATTTCCCCCAAAAGAAAAAGCGCAGAGGGTTTTTGTTTCTACTAGTTCCTGGATTACTAGTTGCCTCCTTTGTGGTTGCCTATTTCACTTATTTTAATAATTCAAATACAGTAGTAAATACAGAACAAGTTTCAATTGATAAAATAGAACCTCAAGTAAATGAAAAAACAGAAGTAGTTGCAGTAAGAAAAATAGCATCGGATGAGTTAGTATCTGAAGTAGTCGGTAGTACTGAAAAAGTACCTTCCAAAATAACTGACCAAAAATATAAAGCCAACGAACAAGATTTATTTCAGCAATTAGAATCAAATGAAAATGTAATTAATCAGCGTCAAGAAATTTCAACTATATCAGTAAAGCCAAAGTCAAAAAGCAATATGGAGGAAATAACTTCCGTAAAGTCAGTTGCTGAAACTTTTGAAAATACTTTGGCTAACTCAACCAATTTTTTCAACAATCAATCAAAAACAAAAAACGTAGAGAATAAGGTTTCTGAATCCAAAGTCATTGCCCCAAAAATTGCTGAGCTCAGTGAAGATAGGATGGATATTAATCTTGTTGACCAATTACAAGACAAAAAGGATGAGCCAATTTTGGATGCACCGCTACCTGAATTTAATCCAGCCTTTAACCCCAAGTTGGAAATGGGAAAACCCATGAATAAATGGGAACTAGGACTAGCCCACTCCAGAGTGCTACTGCTTTCTAAATTTCTTTGGACGGATACAGATTCTTTAAATGCAAACGAAAAAATAACGGTGGACATCAAAAGTTTTAGTGCCAACCTTTCTATTACTAGAAGGGTTAGCAAAAGATGGAGCTTCACTTCTGGGATCAACTTTGTCGAAGCAGTAATTTTACCAACTTTTGAAGTAGAAGAAATTCACGAAGAAGAAATCGGAGATGCTAGTTTTAGGAGAGTATTAACTGATAAAATCCCTGTCGGTTCTATAGTGATTAATGATTTGAGTACAGAATTGAATGTTCAATTAAAGCCAGGTGTTACTTTAAGTGAGGGAGAAAAATTATTTATAACAGGCTCATTACCGCTAAAAATAGGTATGGTTCAGGTCCCGTTTATTGCGAACTTTCATATGGGGAAAAGGAAAAGTAAATTCGAAACAATTTTACATTCCGGATTTTCTATAGATTATATGTGGGCGTCTATTGACGAGGAGGATATTTCTGTGTTCAGAAATGATATTTTAATAACCGAACCTCTAGTATTTGATCCAATCTCCATAGCCGAATTTGGGCTTAGTGCTTATGTCGGCGCAGGATTTAGATACCACCTTAATGATCATTGGAATATTGGAGTGAGCACAATGCTAGACGTTACAAGTTTGATTTTATCCAGAGCTAACTTTGGAATATATCATGGCTTTTAATACCCTTAGCCCTATTCATCATCGAGCGGACTATTAACTAATTAATTTTTAAAAATAATTTGACATGGTTGTAAACCATGTTGAGCCACTTTGTGACAACCGACTGTCACCTGGAATTCTTATGCCCATAATTTAAAAACGAAAAATATGTTAAAGAAAACAATTACTATGATATGCATGCTGCTTTGCCTAAGCATTTACCTTCATGCGCAAAGCGAAAAATTCACACTCAGTGGCCAAGTGCGGGATGCCGGAACAGGAGAAGATCTGATTTCGGTAACCATATTCGCACCAGCAATGGGATCAGGAAACGTGACCAATATCTATGGGTTTTATTCCTTGACTTTAGATGCTGGAACTTATGAGATCGTAGTTTCCTATGTGGGCTATGCCGACACAAAGTTTACTGTTGTCCTTGATAAGGATGTGGTAAAAAATGTGGAGCTTTCTGAAGATATTGCCACCTTGGGCGAAGTCGTCGTAAGTGCGGATAAATTAAACGCTGATGAAAATATTGCTTCCACTGATATGGGAGCAGTAAGGGTAAAAATGGAGGCCGTACAAAAAATCCCAGCGCTGCTCGGAGAAGTAGATATCATTAAAGCCATTCAACTTTTACCAGGTGTGAAAACAGTGGGGGAAGGAGGCTCCGGTTTTTATGTCCGTGGAGGAAACGCAGATCAAAACCTTGTGCTGTTGGATGAGGCCCCAATTTATAATGCCAGCCATTTATTAGGATTCTTCTCCGCATTTAATCCTGAAGCCATTAAAGATATGAAACTATACAAAGGGGCAATACCTGCACATTTTGGAGGTCGATTATCTTCTGTGTTGGATATTCATATGAAAGAAGGGAATTCCAAAAGATTCGCAGCGTCAGGTGGTATCGGTTCTATCATGACACGACTTGCAGTGGAGGCTCCAATTACTGAAAATGGTTCTTTTATGGTCGCAGCACGTAGATCATACTTAGATGTAGTGGCTAAAGGATTTAATAAAATCAGAGGAAAATCAACCGACTTTGATGACGGGAAATTTTACTTCTATGATCTGAATGCCAAAACCAATTATCGATTTAATAATAACAATAGAATTTTTGCTTCCGGATATTTTGGAAGAGATGTAGTAGATCTATCAGCTGAAGGAATAAAGGTAGAGTGGGGGAATGCAACCGGAACTTTTCGCTGGAATCATATTTTTTCTCCAAAATTATTTTCCAACCTCACCTATTACTATAGCAACTATGATTATTTTTTAAAAATAGAAGATCTTGCTAGCGAAATTGATTGGAGTTCAAAATTGAAAGAGCATAGTGTCAAATTGGATTTTGGTGCATACTTAAATCCGAACAACACACTTAGCTTTGGGTTACAATCCATCTCTCATGATCTCTCTCCAGGAGAAATAAAATCTTTCGAAAACGACAAAGAAATTTCCTCCCTCAGCTTGGAAAACAAGAAAGCAATTGAGTCTGCATTTTATGTTAGCAATGCTCAGAAGCTAACCGATCAATTAAAATTAGAATATGGTCTTCGTCTGTCAAGCCTGTACAATGTCGGTCCTCAGAAAACCTACAAACAAAATGATAAGTACGAAACTATTGATACCATTACACACTCCAAAGGTATCTTTAATGAGTATTATAATCTAGAGCCAAGAGTTGGACTTCGATATAAACTAAATAAAAGTTCTTCCTTAAAAGCTAGCTACAACAGAACCGCACAATATATTTTGCAAGCTTCCAACGGAAACACTGCTACACCTTTTGATATTTGGTTTTTAAGCACTGAAAACATCAAACCACAGCTAGCCGATCAATTCGCAGTTGGATTTTTCAAAAACTTCAAGGATAATCAAATTGAATTTTCAGCTGAGGTTTACTATAAGAAATTTACCAATGCGGTTGACTTCAAGGAACGTGCACAACTATTACTCAATGAAAATCTTGACGGTGAATTAAGAATCGGAGATGGAAGAGCATATGGTATTGAATTATTAATGAAAAAAGATGAGGGAAAACTAACTGGCTGGATTGGGTATACGTATTCAAAATCTGAAAAGAAAATTGAGACTATAAATAATGAAAACTGGTACAATTCTAAATATGATAAACCGCATGACTTTTCTTTAGTGGCTAACTATGAATTAACCAAGAAGTGGTCCGTAGGAGGAATCTTCGTTTACTCCTCTGGTTCTCCAACAACGTACCCTACTGGCAAATATATTCTTAACGGCATAGCTGTGCCTATTTACTCCGAAAGAAATGGCGCTAGACTTCCCGATTTTCATAGAATGGATCTTTCCGTTACTTTAAATCCACTGAAAAATGAAAACCGAAGATTTAAGTCTCAGTGGGTACTGAGCGTATATAATGTCTATAACCGAAAAAATGCTTTTAGCATAGATTTCAAACCAGAGGATTTCGATAAATCTCAAACTTACGCGGAAAAGTCTTCTGTATTTTCAATCGTCCCATCTATCACTTATAACGCAAAATTTTAAAATCATGAAAAAATATATTTTAAGTTTAATCGTAATCGTCAGTCTTTCTTCTTGTTTTAAAGAAAGAATAGAATTAGATCTAAATACTGGAGAAAATAAAAAAGTTGTAGTGCTTGCTTGGATTACTACTTTGGATGAACCTCAATTCGTAGACTTGAGTTATACCTTAAATTATTTAGGAAAAGCTGAACCAGAAAAAATTTCAGGCGCATCAGTCGTCTTAAGTGATGAAACTCAAAATTATACACTGCTTGAAAAGCCATCGGAAGAAAAAGGAAAATACTTTTTACCAGATAACTGGACTGCTAACGTAGGAGACAACTATAAACTGAAAATAAATTTTGAGGGAGAAGAATATACTTCAGAACATCAAATGAGACCTTGCCCAGATTTGGTAAATATCTACAGTGCTGTCATCGAAGAAGAACTAGAAGGGTTTGAGGAAGATGTTTACGAGACCTTCATTAGTTTTTTGGAGAATCCTGGAACGGGAGATGCTTATTACGCTGTTGATTATAAAAAAGGGGGGCTCCAAGGAGATACCTTATTCAACGGTGGTTATGACGACGATCAATTTATCGATGGCTTGTTCTTCGAAGATATCGGATTAACAGATTATGATCGTCCTCATTTATTGGGAGACACAGTCGTAATAGATTTTTATTCTATAGGATTAGAAACTGCAAATTTTCTACAAGACATCGAAAGTGAAATATTCCGCGGTTCTCCTTTCGATCCGCCACCAACAAATGTTCGTACAAATATTACTGGAGGAGCCGTTGGGTATTTTATCGTTTCAGATGCCCGACGGGAAGAATTGGTAATTGAATAATTTGGAAGGGCATTCGAAGTTTGTAAACATCTGGATTCAGTAGTTTTTGCACCAAGCGGAGAATGCCTTTTCTATTGATTAGCTGCTAATAGATGTAGTTCCTAAGGGAATGCGCTTGTTTGATTAAACGGTTGGCGATAAACGACGTGAGTTCCGATAGGCCGAATGTCGTTTTCACCGCTTTTTATGCTCTTGCCATTATTAGTTTTCATTTAAAAATTATCAATTAATTCTGTCAAATAGATTCTTCTTTTAATGCATTTACGCTTACGAAAGTCAAAGCAATTGAGTAAAATATTATGAAATATCCATTTAACAATATTGCTCTTATAGAATCTAGCCCTCGAAGATTTGAATTAGTTGAAAATTTGGAAATATAATAGATTGCAAAGCTAGACAAAAACAAATAAACTAAACTCCTGACTGGTAGTTTGACAACAACTAATCTGTTTAGGAAATAAAACAATATTGGAGCTAAAAAAAATGTTTTAATTAGATTTATTGTAAACCCATAATCCTCCCCAAACCAGTTTGACAATAGCATTCCTTTGGCATTTGAACTTACGTAGCTCATTGTTACTGATAAAAATAACACACTAATTAAGAATCCATTCCTAATTTTAGCATTGGCATAAATTCCTGAATTAATTATGGGAAAATAGAAACTACATGTTAATAAGAATGAGATAAGGAAATAGATTAGTATTTCCCTAATTGTATTATTTGTTGGATGAGGCAGGATTGAATAATCAGGAGAGATTTCTTTGCTTAAGGCAAGTCCTGCATATTTCCAAATTAAATAACAAATTACACCGATTATAGCGGCAATAACATATGAAGTGATTTTTAATTTTATTGATTTATTCAATATAGTTTAGTTTTCAGCAATTTAAAAAAATGACTCAGATTCCTAATTGTTTCCATTCAAAATCCATTTCAATCAATCAACTCAAGCTACATAATATAATAGAATTTTCAAAAATTAGTAGTTTACATTCTTTCTTGGTCGAGCATAACTTACTTTTAGGTTGAGTTAAATATAAATTCGAGATGAACAGATCAACATTGCTAATAGAATTAAGACCCACTTTGGACATTGCGGTGAATGCTGAAGATGGCCCTGTAGAAATATTTATGCATCAAACCTTACGGCCAATATTGAAATTTCAAAATGACTGGATCTTGATGCTGGTGAAAAAGGCACCGCATTTTAATCAATTAAAATTTCAGGAGTCCGACGAACAAGGAAATCGCTCGACCCTTCATTCCTTTATATTGAAAAATAAAAACATTCGATTTCAACTCTTAGGTGGAATCATTGGATTGTTAACAACCGAGGAATTAGAACAGTATTTTTTGAATCGTAACGAATTGAACAAGCGAATTATGCAAATGATCGTCACTCGTATTGTATCTCAACTTTTCAAACGTTAAATAATTTAATAGAGCTGGGAACAATAACACTATATTAGTATATTTAAACAACTTAATTCTATTGTTTTATTGGTTCATAATTTCACTAAGATGAAAAATTCGATGAGATGGTTAATATTTGCTATGCTTTTCTTGAAGGTCAACAGACGGGTTCAATTCAATAATTATTTTGTGGAAAGAAATTCATATAAAATAAAGATGAAACTGGGCTAATAAATAATGTTTGATTTCAATTTGGAATAAAATTATTTGAAGAAATGAAGAGGAAAGAAAATATAATTTTGTTTTTTTCGGTTTGATTATTTTCTTGATTTCGAGTTGTCGACCCGCGGTTTTGGAAGCTCCCCATAGTTGTGAACCTAGCCCCAATGTTAAATTGGTAACGACTGATTTAGATTTAAGCTGTTATGAAGGCACCGCGGAGTATAGCAGTATTGGTAAAGTAGGTACTGATGAATTTTGCTTTTTGGATGGAATAGGTGATTTTCAAAGTATTTCTAACTTAGGTTCAAGATTTATTACCGCTGAACCTACTGCGAATCTTAGTGGTCAAGGAATAAGTGGCACTCAAAGATTTTTTACAATTTATTTAGAACCAGATATTGATAATGATACTCCAGAAGGTTATGTTAAATTTTATTTTGGGTTTTCTGGTGAAGAAGATTTGGAAAAAGATTTTTTTGATTTGTTAAAGGTCGGTGAAATTCCTTTTGCTGGTGAAAATCAAAATATTTTAGGTTTTTCGGTAAGTTTGAATTTCAAAATACCAAAAAGTTCCAATTTTGAGAGTGATAAATTAATTCGATTTTCTTCGTTGGATGGAAGTCAATCTGATTCTTTCTGCAGAATTAAAGCGATGACTTCAAGATGGATGGATGACCATTATGAAGGAGAGTTGGAATTTGAATATAAGGCTGGGTTGTATTATTCTGGATCCAGTGGATGCGAAGGCCTTTGGAAAACAATTGAGGGAGAAGCTAAATTACCTTGGAATCTGTATCTTTAGAAATATAATATTAATTACCTCTCCATGAAATTATTAAAGTCTAACTAAATTGACCAAATAATTTTATGGAGAGGTATGGTACTTTGTTCGTTCATAGGCGTAAAATCTATCAAGATGAAAAAAACGAAGATATGGGTGACCTGCTCTATATTATTCTTGAGCATCAACCTACACGCACAACTCGATAATTCGGAAACTACTAATCTCTTATTGGAG
>CALGJW010000503.1 GCA_937930025.1 uncultured Saprospiraceae bacterium
AAAACAAAATCAATCTCGACGATAAGTTAACTAATTTTCTTTCCGCAGATATCACAGATAAAATTCCAAATGGGAGTTCTGTAAGCCTCAAAAATCTATTGCAACAGCGTTCAGGAATTCCAGACATTTTTGAATTAGACTTTATTACAGACTATTTTAGTAGTCAGAAACGGTCCTTTACAATTGAAGAATTATTAGCATATGTTTATAACAAAGAAGCCTTGTCTGCAGTAGATACAAAGTTTCATTATTCTGATGCTAACTTCTCACTACTTACATTAGTTATTCAAAAAGTCGAAGGGAATTACATTGATGCTTTAAAAAGTAAAATTTTTGAGCCCCTAAATTTATCAGATACCTATTTCCTTGAAGACTCTAATCAAACACCGGCAGGATTGGCGGATAGCTATTGGGACAGATACAATGATGGTAACATCGAAAACAATTCAGATGTACAAATAGAATTAACAGCTGGCTTAAGAGGTTCAGATGGGATCCTTACTACCGCCGAAGATTTAAAGACGTTTATGAAAGCCTTGGTAAGTGGCGAGTTGGTATCTAACATCACACCAATGATTGATTTTCTAGAAGTTCCTGTCGAAACACAAACGAAAGAAGTTTATAGCGGTTACGGAATGGGACTGATGAAGGTCAACATTAGTGGTGAAGATTGGTACGGACATTTTGGAAACCAGATTGGCTCAGGCGCCATAGTTCTTTACAATGCTGAAAGAGACCTAACTTTCGTAGCACTTCAAAATACAGGAACCTTCTTTTCAGACGAAATCAAAGGAAAGTTTTTCTATCAACTATTAAAAGATATAGAAGATATCATTCTTTAAATCTCAAAATAATCAACATGAAAAAAATATCAATAATCACTACCCTACTTTTATTTTGTGCATCAATTAGTTTTGCTCAGGATTCAGAAATTTCCGAAAACACCAAACCCAATTTCTTTATTGGATATGATTTGGGCGAAATGGCATTCAATAGATTTCAGAACTTTGCTGGTGAGGTAGGCGTAAAATTCAAAAATGACCATATGCTTAGATTTGTATATATGAATGTCAAGCTAACTGAAGGTCATTTATCTAGTGACTTTGCCAACGCCGTTGACGGAGAAAATGTAACCGGTCTTTGGAAGGGCTATGAACTACTTTACGACCTTCCACTTTATCGATTCAAAAAAGTGAAAGGATTTATTTACGCAGGAATATCTGTAGGTTACCATGAAAACAACTATCAACATACCATGCTCCCCGAAACAGTAGAGCATCAATCCCCTACTGCTGGATTCGATCTAGGCTTTAGGGAAACAGATGTTTTAAAAATCAAAGGCCTTTACATCAATTTCCAAGTTCCTGTTCGCTTTCATTTCAACAAATTGGAAGAAACCAAACTAGGAGATTCTACAGTAAATGCTACTGGATTCGATCAAACAATTTCGTTTTTCGTGGGGTACCAATTCTAAATTAAATGTCAAGAATTTAAAACTTATGTATTGGATTTCTTCAATCGCCTCTTGAGTTACTTTTAAAAAAGATTAATGCAATCCACGAAACCGCAGCAACAATTCCTCTTCGCGCTCCCCTGCGACCTCCTCCCCTGTTCGCTCCTGCCAAAGCCAGGCTGCAGTTTCCCTAACCTGAACCTTTTCAATTCCTTTTGCCTCCAAATAATGCAAACATTTCATAATCTGAAAAGCATCGAAAAACCGAAGCAATCTTTTCCTAAACGAATCAAAATCTTTAGTGTTAGATTTTATCTCTTGTAATGCAGCCTCAAAACCAATGGAATTTAAATAAGATTGTAAGAGTGGTGAAACTAGGAAAGGCTCCACAATTTTTTCCTCCTTATAAAATGAATCGATGGCATCAAAAAAACTACGAATAATCTGATAAGCCTTTGCCGAATAGGTCATCCATTTTTTTCCACCTTCCAACATATCTTGCATCGCTCTACCCGTCCCAAAAGGAACACGCTTTGAAATTCGCGCACTGGGATAAACTGTAGTAGCGGTAATCTCCCCAAAATGAGAATGTGGTGTAAATTTATTTAGAAAATAAAAATCTTCTCCGGCTTTGCGCACATTCATCCCGCCTTGTAACGCATATGCCTCTGCTCTGACCACCATGGCGGATCCGATGGTCTCAAAAGCATGATCATGTCCCATCCATCGCTTTGCCTCCAGGTAAGTTCGCAAGTGCAACTCATATAATATTATAGCCTCTTTAGTCTTTGGTTCCAAACCTTCCAACTGATGCGCATAGCTAATACTGGCTGCTGGGCTTTTAGGATGTTGTTGAAAAAATGTGAGGATTTCCTTTAGGTAATTCGGGGCCACAATGCTATCACCATCAAAGCATATCAAAAGGCCGTTCTGATCGATCGATGCAAACCTTCGGGCTCCTTCATCCAAGCCAATCTTCCGAGCTAATCCAACGCCGGCTTTCTTGGCCGGAAGCTGATCCGCATAAATAAATTCAAATTGAATAGCAGAGTTGTCTGGTTGAGTCTCCCACCATGCTTTCAAGGCTTGAAATTGTTCCCGATGAAATTGCTTTACGGATTCATCTGCGTTCTCCGCATTATTGAGCACCACCAACACTTCAACCTTACCTTCGAACGATTCGCAATTTTGTAAACTTTCCAAACTCGTCAATAAGCCCTTTTCCATATAAGACGGAATGACCACAATGGCAGTGAGTCCAGGATCTGGAGGGGTTGGTAACCACGCAGGATACAAGGCCCTTTTTTCGATATATTGATTGATACGTTCCAATTTCTTTGGCCAAAATAGTACTATTCTAGCTCATTATAATTTTCAATTCCAACTGGACTTGTTCTATTCAAGTATGAATTTTGGTTTACCTTCGCATTATGAGTCATTCCGTTCTTTTTGAATTGCAATCCTTTCCCCCTATCGATTTTTTTATCAAAGGAATGTCCGTTCAAACTGTTTGGCTGGAAGCCCAAGAAAATTACAGCAAAGGCTCCTTTCGCAATAGATATCATATCGCTAGCCCAAATGGAGTTCAACGTTTATCAATTCCATTGAAAGGCGGAAAACATCAGCAACAACCCATTCGGGAAGTGATGATTGACAATACCGATTCTTGGGCTACTTTGCATTGGAGAGCTATTAAAACGGCATATGGAAGAGCTCCGTTTTTCATTCATTATGAGACTAAAATAAAGGCACTTTTCGAAGAACCAGTTGACCTGCTCTGGGAATGGAATCTTCGCTCATTAAATCTATGCCTAGATCTATTAGGAATTACCCTCAATCTTAAAAATACTAGTACTTTTGTGCATCAAACCAATGATACAATTAACGACTGTAGGAACTTAATATCTCCAAAACAGGAGGATTCTACCCAATATCCGGATTTTAGATACCCACAGGTATTCGAAGACAGACATGGGTTTTTACCTAATTTAAGTATCTTGGATATACTCTTCTGTCAAGGACCCCAAGCTACTATCAACTTGCAAAAAGCCGCTTTAAAAGAAGAAATATGACCATTCAGCAAGACGAAGCAATAAAAGTATACCAGCTCAAAGTTTCTGAGATTGTAAAAAATCTCCAATCTATTTGCACACAGATTGGAAACGAAGAATTGAACCAAACAGTGGGAGATCTTCGACAACGGATCATGGATCCATATATGTTCGTAATCGTAGGG
>CALGJW010000504.1 GCA_937930025.1 uncultured Saprospiraceae bacterium
GGAATTTCGAGATAGGGTAGAGGTGTTGCAAGAAAATGAATTTCTAATTGTTCCTAAAGGAGTAGAACATCGCCCTGTTGCTGAAGAGGAAGTAGCTATCATGCTTTTTGAGCCAGCTTCTACACTCAATACAGGCGACCAAAAAGGGGAATTAACGAGGATGGAATTGGAAAGTATTTAAGGAAGGTAAAAAGAATTCAGTAAGTACTAACCCACCCCCAGCCCCTCCCTTAAAAAGGAGGGAAGCCGTCTTTGACGAAAATTTTTTCGATCTTCGAAAGAGTTCTCCCCTAGATGATTCCCCTCCTTTTTCTAAGGGAGGGGTTAGGGGTGGGTTATTGAGCAGTTACAGAATTCGTTCAAAAAGGACTGATAGAATCCAACAAATAAACCTAAATTCCTACTAATGCCGACTACCAAGAAAAAATACAATCTACCTAAAGGTTATTCTCTATTAGAAGCTACTTTAAAAACCAAAGAATTTCTAAAAAATCCAGTCACTTTTATTGCTAAAAGTATGGCGCATTTTGGAAGTACAGAATACACCGCCATTTTAGGATATAATAGCAAGGTCATTCTAACCAAAAATCCGAACTTTATTAGCTATGTCTTAAAAGACAATAATCGCAATTATGAAAAATCAGATTTTGTGTCTGGTCGAGCGCGTGATTTTTTAGGTAATGGTTTAGTTTTTAACAACGGAGCAGATTGGTTGAAACAACGGCGATTAATACAGCCTGCTTTTCATCGACAAAAACTAAAAGGCTTATATGGCATTGTCATTCAAACCATAAAAGAATTTTTAAAAACAGCTCCAACGGGGGAAGTAGATGTTTTTCCATTAGTCAATGAACTCTCTTTCAACGTACTCATCAATTCGCTTTTTGATTTATCTTTTTCTCCTGAGATCAAGGCAGAATTAAGTCAATTACTGATAGACATACAGGCTTTTTTGGTAAAAGATGTTAACCACCCTTTTGGTAGGCTATTATATCCTTTCACAGGAACAGAGCGGACAATTGTTAAAAAATCAGCTCGATTAAGAGCAATTTTGTTGGATATTATCAACGACCGAAAAGCGAGTACGAAAGAATATTGCGACGTATTAGATATGTTACTCAATAGCAGGTATGAAGACACGGGAGAACCCATGTCCGAAGATCGACTAATTGACGAATTATTAGTACTAGTTTTTGCAGGGCACGAGACGACAGGAACAAGCTTATCTTGGCAATTGTATTTGCTGGCGAATAATCCAGATGTGAAATCAAAATTAATGGCTTCCTTCGAAGATATGACCATCGAGAATTGCTTGAATAATGAATACTTTAAAGCAACCATCAATGAAGGAATGCGGCTATATCCTGCTGCTTGGGTGACGGAACGAATTGCTTTAGCAGATGATGAATTTGGAGATTATTCCTATCCCAAAGGTACACTGGTAGTACCTTTCTTCTACGGCTTGCACAGAGATGAAAATTTATGGGAGAATGCTACTGCTTTTCAACCAGAACGGTTTTTGAAAGATGGAACCCTCATTAGGTCGAAACAATTTTTTCCATTTGGAGCAGGACCAAGAATGTGTATTGGGAATCATTTTGCATTGGCAGAGATGCACTTTTTTCTCTATGCTTTTTTAAAGGAATTTAAATTGGAAGCTACGGATCAAGTGCCTGAAATGACTCCTTTGTTGACTTTGCGACCTGATAAGATTCTTTTGCGTATTTCAAGGTTGGAGCGTAGAATTATTTGATAGGAGGGAGTGCTAATTTGATGCACTTGTTTTGAACCACAAAAGGAACAAAAGAACACAAAAGAGTTTTCACAAAAGTAACAAGAACCAATAGTAGCGTTAGTGTGTTCCTTTTGTGGCTCAAAACAAAGTTTATAAGAAATATCTTCACGGTTATACTAGCTATTACGGAAACAAAACAGGATTAAGCGGAGAATCAATCACTTCTCCCACTTGTACTCCTGGGCACCAAGTATGCCAATCATTGATTTGATTATCATTCACAGGTTGTTTCAACAACATGTCTTTATCCATATAAATAATCGTCATTACCTTGCGAGTTTGTTCCGTTTTATTAGCACCTGCTCGATGAAAAATCCAACCCGAATGAAAACTAATTTCTCCTAGATCAAAAGGTTCTATGATATGCGGAAAATCAGTAACTCGTAACTTTTTATTCAAAAACGCTTCGCTTTCGTCCCCAATAGCCATATCTCTGCCTTCCGTAATTTGATGACTTCCTGCACTAAATTCTAATGGACCCATTTCTAAAGTAGTCGCCTGTAAAGGAATCCAAGCCGTGATCGTTTTATCACTTGATAGTGGCCAATAATATTGATCGGCATGCCACGGAGTAATACCACCTCCAGCTTCTTTAAATAAGGCTTGGTCATGGTACAAACGAACGCCTTCAACTTGCATCAAACCAGCAGCAATTTGGGCAATTCTTTTACTGAAAATGAGTGCTTGTAAGGCTTCTTCCTCTCGCCACAAGTTCATTAGTTGCAGAAATGCTTTTTCGTAGGTACTTCGTTGTTCTAGTGGTGTCTTTATAGTGTTCAATTCCTGTACTTTTCGACTAATGATCGTATTAAAATGCGACACCGTTGGCTTATCTAAAACTTGTTTGACTTTTAGAAATTTATGCTTCTGATAAAAAGTAATTTGCTCACTGGATAGTGTGAAAGGTTTGTTAAGTATCTCTAAGTACTCCATGTCTTTTATTTAGTAACAACGAAAGAATAAGCGATTCAAATGTGGCAGTTATTTTTTTGTCATCACATAATTAATCTTTTTTTTAACTTTACAAAATATAATACAAACAAAAAAATGTTTCATGAATAATTTGTCTAAAATACTCTTTTTTTTTTCTATAGTATTAATAGCAAGTTGTACTTCTGATGAATCAAATACCCCCACTCCTACAACTCCAGAAGTAGGTGTCCAAGCTACCACTCCAACTACCCCAAAGACAGAAACTTATGCCAATGGCGATTCCGACTACATTTTCGACGAATCCCGTCTACATACCTTTGAATTAACCCTTCCTGCTGAGGACTTAGCTAAAATAGATGCAGACCCTTCTGCGGAAGAATATGTAGAAGGCAGTTTGACTTTTGACGGAGAAACAATTAGTCCTGTAGGCATCCGTTATAAAGGATCGATTGGGGCGTTTGTGGGTTGTCTTTCTGGCACAAATTGGGCAAATCCATCAGGACGGAAAACTTGTACGAAACTGTCCATGAAAATCAAGATCAATTGGAATGACCCAGAAGCTCGATTTTATGGTTTAAAGAAATTACAATTTCACTCTCAGAATAATGATGAAAGTCAACTGCGGGATCGTTTGGGATATTGGTTTTTTCGAGAAATGGGCGTGCCTGCACCTCGTTCGGTACATGCTAGATTGGTGATTAATGGGGTATACTCAGGTTTATATGCGCTAGTGGAACAAATTGACGGCCGCTTTACTCGCCAGAATTTTGAAGATGGTACAGGGAATTTATACAAAGAAATCTGGCCATTAAGAAGCAATGGACAGCCTTTTTCAGACCAAGAATATTTAGATCATTTGAAAACCAATGAGGATGAGAGTCCAACGGTAGCAATGATTAAGGGCTTTGCCCAAGAAGTAGCAGATGCCTCTGATGCCAATCTGCAAGCGGTTATTGCTAAATGGATGGATATAGACGAAATTATATCTTATGCAGTAGTAGACCGCACTATCAGAAATGATGACGGGGCGTTTCATTGGTATTGTCAAGGTGCAGACTGTTCCTCCCATAATTTTTATTGGTATGAAGAACCTACGGCTAAAACCATGCACTTGATTCCCTGGGATTTGGATAATGCTTTTGAAAATATTATTGCCAATGCTAACCCTGTAACGCCTATAGCGGATGCTTGGGGCGTAAAAAGCAACGATTGTGCCCCTTTTGTTAATGGCTTTTTTGGCATACGT
>CALGJW010000505.1 GCA_937930025.1 uncultured Saprospiraceae bacterium
TGTAGGAATTGAATCAACCTTGTACTTTGTCTTTAGCGGATTTACCGGATGTCCAAATTCATCATTTTCAACAACCCTTGGTTCTGCTTGATGCCTTGCCTTAATTCTAAGTTGATTAATTATTACAAATGCCAGCACCAATCCAATTATTGAAAAAAGGAAGGCTTTGAAATAGGCCGGTAATCCACCTTGTTTAATTTTCATTAATTAAATTTTGGATTACACTTTTTGCAAGAAACTGAACGAACAGCCAGGATAAGTTTTGTTCAAGTAATTTTTCGTACTGATGAGCTGTTCTATATTTTTGAAATTCACCCCGAAGGATAATTCAACTTGATTGTCTAATTCATCTAGTCGACGTAACTCAAGCGAATTACAATTTGATTTTAAATAGTCAATAAGTCCTTGAGCTTGATCTTCTTTGGCACTAGGCATTTTGATCAACAAATTTTGATTGATATCTGCTGCTTGCTTTCTGTTGTTTAGAAATATGATCAAACAGGTAGCTAGCGTACCAATGATCGAAACCCACATTTGTTCTGCACCAATTCCTAAACCAATTGAAATAACAATGAAAAAATAAGCCAGTTCTTCTGGCTCTTTTATCGCAGTTCTAAACCGAACGATCGACAAGGCTCCCACAAGACCCAATGATAAGGCTAGAGATGATTTGACAATCGTAATGATGATCATAGTAGTAAGACCGATCAGCACAAAATTCTTGGAAAGTGCTTTGCGATTAGAAAGAGAATTCCCAAAACGGACATATACCATCGCTACTAAAAAGCACAATGCACTGGTCAAAAGAACTTTTACGACCAGCAAGTACAGATTAATATCTGAAGTGTTAAGATCAAAAAGACCTTGAATAAACTCTAATTCTTCTTTCATATAGATTTAATTGGACCGCTGATAGCTGTAAAGGTAGAAAAAGCCCTTATTTTCTTTTACTTTCATATTGGAAAAGCGGTCTTTTTGACCAATTTGTACGCCCTATGTTTTATTTGATAAAAAATTGCTCGCCATGCCTCCAAAAATGGTTTTCCAAACGCCCACCAATGGGCTATCTATCAGTCTAGCCTTTTATAAAAAGCTAAACTATAGCTCAGTGCTTATTGAACAAGGGGCACTAGTCAGCGATGGTCAATATGTACTGTTCATTAACGCTGATCGATTTGCCAGAGCAGGCGTTCGCCTGTACAAAGATTCTTGGCAGAATGAGCTGGAAGAATTAAGCAAACTAACCACCATTCATTCAAAGGATGGGACTCATGTGTTTGCTGATCCAAGTGGAACCTGGGTTTATCTTATCGAAGGCCAAACTTCTTGGGAGACTAGCCTAGAAGAAGATCTGCTTAAGAATGCCACCAAAGGCCTCACCGGAAATTTTGCAGGACTCAGTTTGGAGTGCATAGATATCCAACGATCTATTAGCATTTGGAATGTCCTTGGGTTTGAGAAAACCATGGGTGGGGTAGAACAGGGCTGGATTGCATTGCAAAATGAAGCAAAAGAAGGGCTGAGTATTATGACGGCTAACGCCTGTCCCCATTTGTTTTTCAACCCTAGTTTTTCCTTTTTCAATGGAAAAGAGAATAACCCTATTTTAATAGAAAAGATGCGGGCAAATCAAGTTGCCTTTGCGGAAGAGGTAACTCACTTCAACAAGGAGGGAATCGTCGATAATGTTATTCTTCGAGACCCAGGAGGATTCGGAATGTTTGTGTTTAATGATTAGCGATAGGTTCCAAACTTAGCTTGTACACATCTGGAGCAGAATTGCATAATATGGCCTTCTTGCCTCGAATGGCTATAGGTGCCTTGATTAGCCCTGGGTTATGCTCTATTACCCGCAGCCAGTGATCTTTGCTGAATTCTCTTCCTTTGATATTGGCCTGATAGTAAGGGTCAGCTTTGTTCATTAATTCCTTCGGATGCATATCCAATGATTTCAAGATCGTTTGCCAGCTAGTCTTAGTGGAAGGGGTCTTTCCGTAGGCATAAGTGCGCACATGAGAAACCAACCCTTGGGCATGAGCTACAGTCTTTCTATCTCTACTGGACTCAGGATTGTAGTAGATAACTATTTCTCTTGAATTTGTTTTCATGTAATTAAATTTTGTAAACATTTAGGAAATCCAATAAATATACGGCAAAATTAGCAAAAAAGCAAATATATAAAACATTGATTTCATTGAGGCTATTGACGAATTTAGCTGCTAATTGATCGAATAGCCGTAATTCTTCTCAGCCAATACTGTTTTAATGCCTTACTTTTGGCCCACTTCCTAAACAATACAGGAGGTTAGCAGTTGTACCAAGTAATCAATTATAACAAGTGGATTCAGTAACTCAAATAGTGCTCGGCGCTGCAGTCGGGGAGGTGGTATTAGGGAAAAAAGCGGGAAATCGAGCTATGCTTTGGGGAGCTGTCGCAGGTACCATTCCTGACTTAGACGTGGTCGCCAATTTCGTGACGGATGAAATGAGCGCCCTTGCTTTTCATCGAGGAATATCTCATAGTATATTTTTTGCAGTACTGGCCCCTTTTGCATTTGCTTGGCTAGTCAACAATATTTATAAAGGGGAGCTTTATCAAAAGAAATCCTATCGCAGCCTTGGATCTGTTTTTTGGATCGGTTCAGTTCTGGTCTTTATGGGCCTCTTTAATTTTGTTCCGGTGATGGCGACCGGGAAGATCAGCACAACAGTGCTCGGAATTACCCTGGGAATCTTCGTCCTTTTTTCTGCTATCATTTGGAAAGGCTATTATAAAAAAGAACCCGCTACTATAAATACTAACTATCGTGATTGGTACTGGTTATTTTTCTGGGCCACGGTGACACATCCGTTACTCGATTCTTGTACTTCTTTCGGAACACAGCTATTTCAACCGTTTAGTAATTATCGCGTTGCGTTCAATACGATTTCTGTTGCGGATCCAATTTATACCCTTCCTTTTTTGGTCTGTCTAATTGTTGCTTCCTGGTATACCAGAGAACATCGCTGGAGACGAGTTGTTAATTGGATTGGAATAGGATTAAGTTCTGCCTATTTACTTTTTGGAGTATATCATAAATATAAAGTGGATAAAATTGCGGTGGCTGCTTTCGAGCATAAACAAATTTCTTATAATCGCTTTACCACTAGTCCGACTATATTGAATAATTATTTATGGAATGTGGTGGCGGAAGGAGACACTGCTTACTATCATACGCAGTTTTCTCTTTTTGATGAACCACAAACGCTAGGAAAGTTACGCATCTTCCCAAAGAATCATCATTTAATTGATAAATATAAAGGGGATCGCACCTACCAAATATTGACTTGGTTTTCCAATGGCTACTATAATATCATTCGCCGCAGGGACGGACAATTGCAGCTGAATGATATGCGATTTGGAACCTTCGGAGATGTGGAAGGCAAGGAAGAAGATTATATTTTTAAGTTCATCCTTTCGGAAAAAAATGGGGAGCTACACGCCCAAGAAGGCGATGCTACTGAGCAAGACGTGGGAGCTACTTTTGGTTTCCTAATCGAAAGGATTTTTGGACGAAAAGTAGATACCTCTCCAGGCTTTTTGAAAGGACCAGATCCGCTATGATTTAAAACCTAACTCCTATCCCTCCGGTCATCCATCGCCCTGGCATTTTCGCACCAAGAAAATCTGCGTATTGCTCATCAAATATATTACTGACTTGCAATTGAATACCAAAGTGTTCAAAAAGTTCGTATCGCAATTTCGTATTCCAAACCATATAGCTCGGGGCTAGTTCAGCGCTAATTCCTTCTGCTACCGCTTCATTTCTCATTTTGTATCTACCGGTAATACTCCAATTTAATTTGTCTGCTGTGAGTAAAAAGTTGGTGGTCAACAGATGCCTAGCATGTGATGAAATGTAAACCGAAATAACATCAGCTTCATTGCTGGTATTTAAAAAGGTGTAGCCTACTGACCAGTTCAAGGATTTGTTCAATCCTAACGATTTAGTCAACCAAGTTTCTAATTCAATTCCGCTGGTTTGAACCGCTGTAATGTTTTGCGCAAAGAAATAATTACTGCCCAATGTTAAGTTTGAATTGCGTTCAATATCGTCCGCCAATGTTGGAACATAGTCAATGAGATTATTCGACTGTCTGGAAAAGGCAGTGGCTTTAATTTTGAATTGTTTTGAAAAATTCCAATCGACTCCTACTTCTTCAGACCAAGCAGATTCAGCAGCTAAGTTTGGATTTCCCAGTGACCTCCCTGGAGTCAATTGATCAAGATTGTAAGAAACAAATCGTTCGGTATAATCCGCCGCTCGAATAGAACGACCAATGGAAGCGCGAAGAAGGAAATTATTCCAAACTTTAGATGCATTCAATTGAGGAGAAAATTGAAAATCATAATTGTCATCATAATCTAGGCGAATACTTCCGGTAAGGTTTAGTCCTGAGCCAGAAGTATATGCCGCCATGGCATAAGTTCCAAAGTGAATATTTTCATGATCTCCTCGATCCGTACTTTTGATCCAGCGTTGATCTCCCTGTAAGCCAAATTTAAGCGACAATCGTTCATTGATGATTCTGAGATGATGAATGTTTAAGTTAGCTGTTCCTGTGCTGTGCTCATTGGTGGAAGGGAAGTCAGGAGAGAAAATAAATTTATCTGTTCCGTAGCGATAAGCAAATTGAATATCAGTACTGGCGTTTTCTTTAATGTTAGACAGTTGGATTTGATTCCACCAGTTTCTGGTTTGCTCCGTAGATTTATCAAAGCTGCTATTGGTGTAAAAATATCTAGCCGCAAAATCTCTATCATCATAAGCTGATCTAACCTTAAGATTCCATTGATCATTAAACTGGTATCCAGCAGAAAGACCAACAGTTTTTATATCAAAGTAATTGCGGTACTCCTCTAAACTGGTACTGGTATCTATCGTTACTCCTGGGATAATCTCTCCATCCGATTGATTCATAGAAAACCCACCTCCAATGAAATATTTTTTCTTCCGAATAGAAAACCCTTGTTGGGCTGTGACCAACCCATTTTTTCCATAATTCAAATTCCCTTCAAAAGTATTTCGATCATCCGAGGCATTGGTAAATCCTTTGGTGATAATGTTAATCACTCCACCTACTGCATCAGCTCCATAGATCGCGGAAGCCGCTCCTCTTAGTACTTCTATGCGCTCTATTTCGGAAGGCGTTACTGGTATAGAACTATTGAAATGACCGGTAAGGGGATCGTTTTGTTTCATGCCATTGACAAGGACTAGTACCTGTGTATAGGTGGCACCACGCATGGTGATATCTCCCTGGGCGCCATACCCATTGCGAGATTGGACTTCTATTCCTGGAATATATTGTAACAGGTCATCCAAACTGGTAAAACTCATGGACTGAATTTCTTCGGATTGAATGACGGTGATATTCCTTCCCGTTTGCTTGATAGGTTGATGGATTTGGGTGGTTTGAACCACTATAGTGTCTAGACTATTGTCCTGCCCTTGTAAGCAAAGAGCTGATACTAGAAAAATAAAAAGGCTAGATAGCCTCATAGAAGGGTATGATATTGTCATGTATCTCATTTGGTTCGAAAAAGGGCGCAATATAGAAAACCGGGATATAGAGATTGTTTGATTTTGGTCAGATTAGCTCCTTTTGCATTAGGAGTTTCAAAGGCCCTTAAAATTATTCGTGATTCCGTTACGTAAAAGAATAGAGACTTTGTAAATTACGAGCAGAGACAAAACTACAAATCATGAAAAGAAGGACGTTTATTAAAAATGCCTCAGCATTATCCACCATGGCTTTATTACCTGGATCAGTATGGACAGGATCAAAGGATGGTCGATTTAGAACCGCTCATATCGGCGTAGGAGGAATGGGGATGGAGGATTTAAAAGCTATTTCTTCTCATAAGGCTGTAGATGTCACTGCATTATGTGATGTTGATTCTGATCGTCTCGCTGTAGCAGCCAAGATGTTTCCTAAAGCAAAAACATTTTCAGATTACCGAGTGATGCTAACAGAGATGAAAGATGCGGTAGATGCCGTAGTGGTTTCAACCCCTGATCACACCCATGCGCCAGCCTCATTGATGGCTATGGAAATGGACAAAGCGGTGTATTGCCAAAAGCCATTAACGCATCATGTGAGTGAAGCCAGAGCCATGCGCAAAATGGCTAAGGACAAAAATCTCGTTACTCAAATGGGAATTCAAGTACATTCCTTTTATGATTATAAGTTAGCAACGTTATTGATTCAGTCTGGTATCGTTGGGAAGGTGCACACCGTGCATGCCTGGTCACCAAAGAATTGGGGCTTTGATGGGGTCGCGCCTTCAGGGGAAGATGCCGTTCCAGCAAACTTGGATTGGAACCTCTGGTTAGGTACGGCTCCCCAACGACCTTATAAAAAAGATACTTACCATCCTGGGAATTGGAGAAAAATAATGGACTACGGTTGTGGTACACTAGGAGATATGGGTGTTCATATTTTTGATACGCCTTACAATGCACTTCAGTTGGATGTTCCAATGACCATAAAAACGAAGTGTAGAAAACCGAATGGTTTTGGTTTCCCAGAAAATAATAAGGTGACTTATAAATTTCCAGGAACAAAGTACACGGCGGAGACTTTGAAATGGGTTTGGTATGATGGCCCTGGGGCGCCAAAGTTGAGCAAACATCTAAAGCTGCCAAACGGCGATCAATTGCCAGATCAAGGTGCCGTATTTATTGGGGAAAAAGGAAAACTTTTGCTTCCACATTTTATGCAACTTCCAAAGTTGATTGTAAAAGGAAAATATCAAAATATAGATTCCGAAGTTAAGGCCATTGAATCAAAAGGAGACATTGGTGAACCGATTCGTCAATATGAAGAAGAGAGTAAATTACATTATCACCAATTTGTAGATGCTTGTATGGGTAAGGATAAATGTACCGCTCCGTTCTCTTATGCGGCTAGATTGACAGAGACAATTTTGCTCGGAACGATCGCAGGAAGATTTCCAAATAAGACTTTGCATTGGGATAACACCAAGGCTAGGTTCGCGGAGGAAGAGGCGAATAAGTATTTGGAAGGGGCCTATCGGGAGTTTTAGTTTACCGTACTAATTTAGGATTACCCATTTTACCTTCTTGGTAATTTTTATAACAAAGTTGAAATCTTAAGTATATATTTGTACTGTTAACACCTCGCACGCCTCTGATTCAAGCGCAATTTGTGGGGTTTCTTTTTGCCCGCTCCAGAAATTTGAACCGTTTACCGAACTAACTTAGGGTTACCCATTTTACCTTCTTGGTAATTTTTATAACAAAGTTTTATTTGTTCCTCATTGTTCATGACAAATGGCCCATAGGAATATACAACCTCGTTCAGGGGTTGCCCACCAAGGATTAATATTCTAGTATCTTCTTTGGCAAATAAATCAATGGTTTCTTTTCCTCTTTCAAACAATGCTACTTGGTTAGGATTTAATTCATTTTGATTTTTCAATTCCAATTTTCCATTGATGGCATAGACAAAGGCATTGTGCGTTGCCTCTACAGGAATTGTTAAGCGACAATTCTTTTTCATGTTTACATCATAGTAGAATGCTGGAGAGAAAGTTTGCGCGGGTGATTTTTTTCCAAATAACTCTCCCATAACTACTTTGATGGAATACTCGTCTTTTATTATTTCTGGGATGGCGCCTGTCTTATGAACGTAAGTTTCTGGCGTGCTAAATTTATGCGCCGCAGGATTGTTCAGCCAGATTTGAAAACCATGGTAAACGCCTCCTTCGGCTTGCATTTGATTTCCAGTTTCTTCCATATGAATGGCTCCTCTTCCGGAACTAAACATCATGAACTCTCCCTTGTTGACTTGGAAATCATAGTTCAAGCTATCCTTATGGTGTCCACTGCCTTCCAAGAAGTAAGTAGTGGGCGTGACACCTGCGTGTGGATGTGCTCCCACTCCAAGTGGTTCTGAACCTTTGTTGATATCCACGGGCCCGAATTCATCGAACAGTACAAAGGGAGAAACGTAGTCATTTTGATCGCCAGCAAAAGCACGAATTATCGGTAAGGTGCCGACCATTTCGTGGGTAGATTTTATAATGCGCAACACATCTCGGGATTCCTTGTTGTTGGTTATTAAACCACAAGAGGTTAGAGAAATTGGATTAGCGATAACAGCCGCAGATAAAATGGCAGAGCCTTTGATGAATTCTTTCCGATTCATTGCGAGAAATTTAATGGCAATATGCGATTTTTTCCATTTAGATGTTGATGATCAGAGGAAAAATAGCTGCGAATTGTCTGCTGGGAAAAAGTTAACTTTTCTTAGACAAGATACCTAAGTGTAAAATTCTTCCGCCTGTTTGGTTGATGGGACTTACGCTTTTCCCAATGACAATTCCGTCCTCTGGGGCATAGTAGTCTTTTACATTGTCGCCAAAAATATTTCGCATCGTTGCGATCACTTCTCCTTTTTTGACTAAATCAGTAACCTTTGGATATACGGTCATGATTCCACCAGTGTCAGAATAAATCCAAAAAGAATTTTTACAAAGAACTGTTTCTATGTCAATATTTTCTACTGGACAATCTAGCATTCCTAGATCCCCTAAAATATTATGAATACCTGTTAAGCTGTCTCTAATCATTCCTTTTTGAAAAGTGTTGGGGTTTCCAACTTCCAGAGTTATGGCGGAGATACCTAATTCATCCGCAGTTCCTCGTAAGGTGCCATCACTGGGAGGGTTGTGAACGATGATTTGAGCATTTTGCAAAAGGGCCATTCTTCTAACGATCTCACTGCTCATGTCCGCTCGAATATAATAGGAGTTTACTCTACCATTGCTCGCTGTGTGCAAGTCTATGAGATAATCAAATTCCTTAATTAAGTTTTGTACAATCCGGTAGGCGTAAACTTGACTTACATTGCCATCGGCCTTTCCGGGCATAATATGATTCAAATCGGTCCCATCGATAAATCTTCTTTTCTTTCGAACCAAGGAAGGAACGTTGATTACTGGGACCCCTACAACCGCTCCTTTCAAGTTAGCAATATCCAAGTCTTTAAAAAAGCGTTGGATGACTGGAATTCCATTTAGCTCATTGCCATGAACTGCTGCAGTAAGCCCAAGGACTTTTCCATCTTCCTTTCCTTTGGCTACTATCACTGGGACATGAATCGGCACGCCCATTCCATCCTTCACTACATAAAGCCAATATCTGGTGATCGCTCCTTTCGGTGCTTGACTGATGTCCAACTTGTTGATCACTTTAACATCTGTACTGTCTGAAAATATCATGTGATTTAACCTAGTTTGTTATTAATATAATTCCACATTAAATCGACCGCCTTTTCGACCAAAGGCTGGCCGGTTTGTATAGCAATCTGAGGTAAACCACCGATGCTAGTTGTGTTTATTTCTGACAAAATGCGCTTTCCATCATCATTTACTAAAGTGTCTACTCCGTACATGACAATTCCTAGGTCAGCTAATTTTTTATTTATCCTTTCAATAATTTTCTGTTCGTCTTCATCCACTTGCGAAAGTTCAGATTTGCCGCCCATAGCTACGTTGCAAATCCAGGAGTCAGGAGGAGGTAGTCTAAGCGAAGCGCCCATTATTTTTCCATCTATGACCACAATTCGTTTATCTCCTTTTCCAACGTTTTTCAAATACTTGACGCCTAAGTATTCAATTTTTGATTTGGAGATTTTAGTTAGAAATTTATCGATGCTTGTTTTTTCATTTCCTTGCCAAACCGTTTCTTTGTCGATACGTACTAATCCTCTACCACCATAATCTCTCAATGGTTTTAGAACAATTGAAAATTTCGCACTGAATGCAAGTATGTCTTCCACGTTATTACATAATTTCATAGGTGGGCAACAATCTTGGAAATTGGTTAAGAACGCTTTGCTCCCTGTTTCGTAAATTCCTATTGGATCATTGATGAAAAGTTTACTGGGAAAAGAAGTCTTAAGGAAATCAATAAATTCTTTCGACAGTGGGGGAGGCATTCTTAACCAAATTACATCGTATTCTATTATGGCGACTTTTCTTAATGCATTTCTATAGGCCGCTCCATCTTTTGAAAAAGTGAATTCATCATTTACTGCTGTGGCCCAAATGTCTGAGGAATGTATGGTGTTGAAAAAATCGGAATTACTTTCAATTCCTTGGGATGCTATATCAACTTGATGCGCAGCGTTGTTATACTTGGACATTGCAGCAGCTAATGCATAGATTGAATTTTCGCTGCTATGATCGCTGTGATCTGTTAATATCAACATTTTACGCTGGGCCATTAATCCAATTTTATTTCATCGATTAATCCTTGATCATCATTCAAACTTCGGAACAATTTCATTCTAAATTTCCCTTGCTTGTTCATTAAGGTTTGGGCCATCTTGTCAATGGCCACCATGGATAAAACTGTTTGGATATAGGCTTCAATCATATCGTCTAAGCCTATTCCTAATCGGTTGAAATCTCTACGATCCATCAACAGTAATCTATTCGTATCTGATCCCCAGCTTCCATCTGGATGTTTGAAAGATAGATTGGTACCTAACATGGCCCAACTATCAGTACCATCTGTAATGTTATCTAGCAGTGGTTTCTCTGACCTTCTCGCATAGGTGCAAAGCGGCCGTATTCCTTTTTCTGTCGAGCTGACCATCATTCGGATATCAGCAACATAGGTTTGATTTTTTGAATTAGGTATGGTTCCAACATG
>CALGJW010000506.1 GCA_937930025.1 uncultured Saprospiraceae bacterium
ATCTATCAATTCATAAGATTTATATTGTCGTCTATAAATCATAACATTAGACATAAATTTAGTATTACTCTGTTTGGAAGGGTAATTCGATAGAAATCCTTTAGAAAATGATAAATCTTGGTAAAAAAAGGGATTATCTGAAAAGATAGACGGCCCTGGTTGTGGAATAACCAGAGAAATGACCTTGTCCATTGGTAATATTTGAATGGACTGGAACAGGCTCTGAATCGATGGAATTCGATTGTCTTTGTTTGGTTACAGAAGAATGAAATTTATAATAATCAGCTGAGGTGTGTCTCAAATAAACATTTAGATGACTCAATACTTGATTAGAAGGATTTATCTGAGTAGCAATTCGAAATTTAATTGGAAGATAAGTGCTTCCTGTTGCTTCTTGCATTATTAAAAATCCAGGTTCTTGTTGCAATGAAATATAGTTCTCATTTAGTAGGTCATAGTTTTCTATTGGCAGTAACATACTGTCTTTGTCTTCTTGGAATAAGGTATCACCGCTAACAATAGTGAACCAATCAAAAATCAATTCTGCATAGGCCAGGTGATAAAAATGATCGCCAGGATCTGTGTTATCTACTAAAAGTTCAGCCCTAACACTTATATCCTTTAAGTTTCTATCTTGAAAATTGTCAACATAATCCAGCTGGTTCAAGGACACATTAGTGACTCTCACCTCCTCAGGAATCGTTGTACTTGCTGTTAGTTGAGGAAAACCATCCACTTCGACCTCCAAATTATATTGAACTCCTTTTTCTGGTTTTTGACCAGCATATCTGAACATTGGACCATTAGTCCCTAATTCTGAAGCAGGAATAACCAGTTGAGCTATCAATTCTTCTCCTTTAAAAACCTTGACATCTGCATCAACCAAAGGTTCTACTTCAGCATTGGCCAAAGAAGACTGCGTTTTAGAAAGGCTTAGATTGAAATTATTATCAGGAGTAAGTGTGGATTGAATGACTAGCTCGGCATCAAAACCAGGAATATCTTTATCAATTGGTTGCCAGCAACCAATGATCAGCATCAGGCCAAATAGATATGTGGTTTTAATAATTTTGATGTTATAATGTATTTCTTCAAAAATAAGGGTTTTTAGCCGACAATGTTCACTATTATCTAGTTTTTCTGGGAATGAATTTTAAAATTCAATAGAATAGGAGAAGGAAGGTAAAAAAGGAATCAAGCTGAATTGCTGTAATTCGCTTTCTCCGGGAGTATCAAAACTTTCCCTAATAGCAATATATAGGGGATTTTGTCTATTGTAAACATTAAAGATACCTAGCTGCATTTTCTGAGTAGATTTTGGTCGAACTGAACGCCAATTAAGGGCCAAATCCAATCTATGATAATGTGGCATTCTAAATGAATTGATTTTATCAATTACCTCCACTTCAATAGGCTGATTTTGAAAAGCAGGATTATTGCTTGTAATTCTGAAAGAGGCGATAGGAACCGTTACCCCATTTCCAGTTCCATAAACATAGGTGCCTGCAAAATTCCATTTGGCTGATATCTTTTTATTGAATCTTGCCTTAAAAAAATGACGTCTATCATATCGAAATGGGAATATTTCTCCTTGAGAAATGTTGTCAAACTGACGATCTGATTTTGCAAAAGTATAATTGAGTCTCCAGTTCGTTTCTCCTATTTTTTTAGCTACCCAGAATTCAATTCCTCGTGAGTAGCCTATTCCTGAGGTTACTCTATCCTGCCAATTATCATTGTTCACTTGATCTAGTCTAGCTCCGGCCTCATACGTAATGAGGTTATTTAGTTTTTTGTAGTAAGCTTCAATTCCGACTTCATATTTATCTTTAAAATTTAGCTTAGAACCGATTACTGTTTGCCAACCATTACTTGGCGGGATTGAGTCTGCAGATGGCACCCAAATATCGGATGGCAACCCTATTCCAGATCTTTGTAGTAAATGTAAAGGTTGATCAAGTTTATCAAATGCTCCAAAAACATCCCAGTTGGGCTTAACTTTATAGTTGAGCATAAGTCTTGGCTGAAGGGAAAAATAATTGGTATTTCCAGCATCAAAAAAAGTACCTCTTAAACCAATATTTCCGGAAAATTTTTGACCTATTTTAAATTTATCTTCCAAATAAATTGCTCCATCGAATACTTGCTTTTCCGTTGTTAAAATTCTAATTAATTCATCGTCTAACCCGTTGTCAAAAGACACATTTATATTTTGAATTTCCGAGTCTTGATCTATGGCTAGTAGGTTTGGATCAAATCGATGTATGATTGCAGTTGCGCCAAATCTAATCTCATGATTAGGGTTCGGAAAAAATTCAAAATCTTGACGAATTGCTAAATCTTCTATACTCGAAACGTATTGGGCTAAATTGAATTCTTCTACCGAAAGCGTATCTGAGGCGGTTTCCTTTCTTCCATAAAATGATTTTAATGAAAAATTATATCTGCTATAGTTAAAAGTAGTATTGCTAAATACTCTATTGCCATAAATATGATTCCATCGAAAAGAGCCAATAGTATTTCCCCAGTTTAATCGTTGACCCTCTTTCCTTGAGACTAAGGATGAATTTTCAGTTTCGAAAAACCAGGCTTGATTATCAATGTAATTGTCGCTTCCTGAATAAAAACTCAAGAAAACTTTATCGCGTTTACCAAAAGCTGAATTTACTTTTACGTTTAAATCTTGATAAACATATGTAGAGAAGCCACTTCCGTTAGTCCGATTTTGATAAGTAAATTTAGATAATGGTTTTAAGTACAAATCGAGTAAAGACCTTCTATAAGAAACTAAAAATGCGGAACCTTCTTTTTTCAAAGGTCCTTCTATGGTCGCCTTTGCAGATATCAAGCCCAGGCTGACCTTCGAATTAAAAGACTTTTCATTACCCTCTTTCGTTCTCACGTCTAACACAGAGCTTAGCCTTCCTCCAAACCTACTGGGGATTGCGCCTTTATACAATTCGGCTGAACGAATAGCATCGGAATTGAAAATCGAAAATATTCCTAGGATATGTGCTGCGTTGTAAACGGGCACTCCATCG
>CALGJW010000507.1 GCA_937930025.1 uncultured Saprospiraceae bacterium
CTATTCGACGTAATAGAAAGAAGAACCTTGAGAGGTCAAATGCTGGAAGAACATCCACTATTTTTAGTAGGTGCTGATTATAACAAAGCGGCACTAAAAGTTACTAGAGCAAATATTATTCAAGCTGACATTTGGGCAAAAGTAATATTCGGAGATATCGGCCGTCCAGATTTATTGGCTGAAGATTTACAAGAAAACTATGGTATTCAATTAGGTGATTTATTAAACGTGAGAACTTTTCTAGATCACAATCGAATTTTCGTGGAGCCCAAAGTGAAAGAACCAAATAGGAAAAGTGACTCTTCCGGAGCATTCGCTTTCCGAGGAAAAAGAATAAGCAATGCGGAGGTTGAAGACAACTTGAAAGAACATCTCCAAAGCTGGTCACCTTATGTGGAAAAATTTGGCTTGCTAGTGATTGAGTTGCATACAATTGCCCCAAGTATCACTTCGAAGAATTTGGGTAGAACTGCCGCAACAGCCTACGATGCTACCCATGGTTTTTCCGATCAATATATTGTAGAAATCGAAGTGTTTAATAAAATCGCTGCAGAAGCTGGGCTTGCTCCAGTTGAAAAGCACTTTACGAAGTTTCCAAATTCGGAGTTAGGGACTGTGAGTATTAATTTGCTAAAAGCTAAATAAGAATTTTCCAGTTTCCTTCCAATAACTTTCACAAGGACCTCTACTCCCTTTTACCGCCTACGCCTAGGCCAATCCTTTGATATTCTGCTTATTAGAGCACTAAAAAACCTACTTCTTTATCATATTTTAACTTTTCTCCTCCTTGCTTTCAGATATATTATTCTACCTTACCGTCAAATTAACTCAACAAATATTAGTATGAAAAAGACATTAACACTCCTAACAATGATTTGCTTGATTTCATTCTCTGGAATGGCTCAACAATTCCTAACTCCAGCTTGGACTTTTAGCCACAAGAAAACTTCCTATATAACAATGAAAGATGGTTCCACAGTAGAAGGAACGATCAAGGATTTGGATAGAAAAAAAGGAATCATTGAAGAGGTAAAATTGAAGGGTGCCGACGGAAAATCCATAAAACTAAAGCCAGAGGACATCAAGCACATGTATCTTCCTCAAAGTGGATTCAGTAAAATGGGTAACGCCTTAAATTTTCTAAATGATGCCACTATGTGGGACAATGATGATTTAGATCAATCCATGTTCGGAGACGGATATGTATATATCGAAACTTCAGAAGTAATGATCAAGAAAAAGAGAATGACTTTATTACTCCAATTAATCAATCCTCATTTTAGTCAAAAAATAAAGGTGTATGTTGATCCTGCTGCCGGAGAAACTATGTCTGCAGGAATTGGCGGAATTAAGGTTGCTGGTGGATTAGACAAGTCCTACTATGTAAAGAAGGAAACTGCAAAAGCAGCTGTAAGATTGAAGAAGAAAGATTATGATGAAGAGTTCAAAGGATTCTTTAGCTCTTGTTCAACCGTTTCAAAGTTGGAACCTAAATGGTCTAAGTTTGTAGAACATGTTCATACTTACGCTACTGGTTGCGAATAGTAAACTAGAATAGAAAAAATATTAGAAAGGCGCTTCGGGAAACTGGAGCGCCTTTTTGAGTTTTTGTTCCAAACTAGTAGAGTAAGGATATTTATAATTCAAATACCTCCCCAATCCGCGCAACCCCAAACCCATTATTCAACACCTCCTCCGTCTCCGAGCTATTTAAATCAATCACTGGATTCGTATGATTAAAGTGAATAAAGATTATTTTATTCTTTTCTTCTTCTGGTAAGTCACCAAATTTTTTCAGGCTTTCAATAATAAATGGATGCGGGATGAGCGATATATCTCGATTGTTAATTTCCTTTCCGCTAAAAAAAGTGGCGTCTAAAAACGCGTAGTCCACCTTTTTTATTTCTGCAATAATATCTTTTTCCCACTTTTCCCATTTGTCAATATCTGGAATAAATAGTGCGCTTTTATTTGGTCCGCTGATTTTGTAGCCCACTGTTTCGGAGTATTCATCCCGATGAGGAACTAGAAAAGGAGTTACTAATAATTCCCCAGATAGCGCAAAGGATTCATTAGGCGATAGTTTTTGAAGAAAGATATTGCCATTGGTTACTAGTTGACCCCAGGGGCCATTTGACTCCAGATAATTCACCATACGCGGCATAGCATACACTGGCACCTTATTGGCATTCATGGCTTCTTTTCCCAGGAACATCAGTCCTGCATAATGTCCGATATGAGCATGCGTTAAGAATATACCATCGGGGACTTCCGCCATTTTTTTTCCACCAAAATGCATTAAGCGCTTAACCTGTCTAGTCAGATCTGGTGTGGCTTCAAACAAATATCGTTTGTTGTTCTTGTTGTCGATCAAACCTAGGGAAACCACTTGACGGCTTACATCTGGGTTTTCAAATAAATCCTTGCAACAATCTTTTTTACAACCCATATGCGGGGAGCCGCCATCCTGAATCGTTCCGAGTACAATTAACGAATAATCTGTGATTGAATTTATTGATGGAGATACTTCCTTATTCTCTTGAGCTGTTGGGATGGAGCAGGCAAAAAGTAGGAAGAGACAATACTGTAATAAAAGATTTCTCATTTCGGATTGATTATTTCTTTAAAAGCGTAATCAATGAATTTCTATACTCCGGATCTTTTTCATTTAGAAAAATTAGTCCTTTGGAAAAATCAAAATTAAGAAACAGTTCGGCATAATCATTTTCACTTTCTAGAAAAATTTTAAACTTAGGAGTTCCTGTATTATAGTCGACTGGAGTTTGATTGAGATTTGCACAAGCGAACCTTTGGGTTTGCTTGATGGCTATTGACCCATTATCCAATCCATATTTTTCACTCAGGCTGGTTAACAATTTATCACTTCGCTCTCCAGTTGACTCGAAAATAACACCTTCGTTAACAAACATGTTTTTTGGAACGCCATTGACGAATCCTGCAGGAATATCCTTTTTCAGGCTAATCAAAAGTTCGAGGGTGTCATTTTGATGAATGGCTTGGACTTTATTTTGCTTGTAGCCATTTATGAATTTGGAATCGACAATGGTAAATGGGATATCTAGGTAACCTTCGTCTTCGGAGATGGTTTCCAGATTAGAAAGGACGGTAGACTTGTTTGCGGGAGAATTTCCACAGGCGAAGAACAACAAGGTAAGAATAATGGAGAGTAGATGTTTAATGATTGATTCGTATTAGACTTAATTCCCTATGCAAATATTTGCGACCGAGTAAAGGTCTATCTTCAAATATAGGGATTCTATACGAATAGGAGTTAAAAGAGGAATTCCGGTCTAGCGTATTATAGTTAAGCTAAATTAGGACACAATAAAGGTAAATGAATTATTTACCACCCAGACATCATTCTTTTTTTCCAACAATACAAAACTAACACTTGAACCTATGCAGGGACTAATTTCATACTCCAAAATTGCAAGATTATTTAATATCGCTGGCATACTGAATTTTATAAAACCAGATGCATCAGGATACTTAGCTTGATAACTTTCACATGCGACAGCAAAGTCTGCTAAAAAACATTCATATTCAGCATCAGCAAATACTGTAGCCCTTTCAAAACTATCATTCCAAGAAGAAACAACGGCATTCTTAGTAAAATGTGCTTCCAATAGTTCAGACTCCACATTAGTTGCACCAGAACTTGCTAAATATTCAAGGTCTTCTTCAATATTAGACCCTAAAATAGCAGGAGCCGTTTCCCTTAATATATGCACGAAAGGTTTATTTGCAAAATCATTTTGGACCACTGCGTCGATGATTTCATACGCAAGCGCCTCAGTTATTTCACCAACCTCAGGTGTGAAATCACCGCATTCCGTTAAAGTGATTTTAGGGGTATCAGGAGCATCGTCATTGTTACAGGCGAAGAACAATAGGGAAATACAAAATAGCGAAAGGAAATAGGTGGTTTTCATTGTAGCTTTAATTTGAGTAAGAATAAAATTAACAATATTCTGTTAGAATAGCTACTAATTAATGTATAGTACTTTACACATTCAAATATTGAAGCATCAATGAATTTTAAATTTGCATTTATCACAGTTGAGATAAATTAGACCATCTCCTTTTCCCGTCCCTACCTTAAAGGATTTCTCTGTGTCATTCGCACTCTCCACACCGATAAAATTTCGGTTTAGTTGATACTCCATATAATTTTTAACTGGAATGCTCAGATGATAATTCGCATCGGCTTCAACATTTAGGGTAATATCACTTAGGGTATTAGTGATATTAATTTCTTTGAATTCTCTACTCACCTGAAATACATTAATATCTGTATTCTTAGCGGAAATGATCAGGGTTTCAGACAATGAGTTAATTCCTAATTTACTAAACGTGGCTTGATTCACTTTGCAATTTTTAACAGTGCCAAAGTTGAATTCATCATTGGAACTTTTAACAATAGTAACCTGCTCAACTGAATTTATGTTAAAAACGTTTTGAAAGTCATGAGCTGGCATTAAGGAAAAAGATGTCCCTTGAATTTTCCCAGTACCAACCACTTCTTTTCCAATTTCCACAAAGCCAGCATTCCCAATCTTCACAAATGAATTTGCAGCACTTATTTCGGCCCTTTCGATCTCTTCGAAGAATACATTAAAGCATTTAGACAAATTTGCTTTTAACTGCTTTAATGACTTTCCATACACCTCAGTATATTCTAGATTTAAGTTTAACGTTCCATCCAAATCACCCAAGTAAATGGTACAATGTCGATATCCTTTTACACTCAGGTTTGCAAATTTTGGGATAGTCAATCCAGCCTCGATTGCAAACCGATTAACTTTAAATATTTTCCCATTATCCAAAATCACCTGACAATTATCTGAGGAAAATAGTCCATTTTTCATTTCGAATTTATAAAAATTCATATTACAATCTACACTGACAGATCCATCGGCATTTAAATTTAGTTCGATTTTTAGTTCATCCAATAAAGCCCTGGCAATTTCTGGAGAATCAGCATCCACGGCTACTTTTACAACTTGCTTAATTAGCGACTTTTCCCAAGTATCTATATTAAAAACCTTATTGACAATTAATCTTTTATCTCCATTTTTACCATTAAGAATGTGTTCCGTATTTGTATTATCCCAACTCATCGAACCAGTCATTTCGTAGTTAAATCTACTTGGCACATTAGACCTAATTTTCACTCCCTCTGTAACGGCTAATTCAGCTTCATATATTCGTTCTAGCTGAGCGTTTACCGAAGGCATAGAACAAAACATGAGCAATCCAAAAAGAACGGAAACACTAAATGTTGATCTCAACTTTCTTACTTGTGGTTGGAACTTTGTTTTCATAATAATTTATTTTTTCAACCTCTTTTTGAATTTTCTCTAAGAGATTAATTTTTGTTTTATAATGATTGACAATTTGATTTTTTATGAATTCTTGATATCCATTTTGATCAACGAACACCATGTATTCTTCAAACTGTTTATCTAAAAATTTCAATTGCTGTAAAAGCATTTCAAAATCTTCGAGATTATTCTCAGGAACACTTGCGTTAGACAAATTTTCATTTAGTGAATTTACTTTTTGAGTAAATTTGTGTTCCTGCAAATCAAATTGTGCTATAAGATTCGCTTCAATGTCATTTTCATTTTCCCATACAGTATTATATGCAAAGTAGGAACCCAGTAATAGGAGTGCAGTTGCTGCTATTGTTCTCCAATAAAAAAGTTTCCTTCTATTGTTTGACTTAAGCATTTTGTTCTCAATGGACATCCATACTTTAGGATCCATTTTATCAGGTTCTAGCTGGTTCTTATTGTCTCTAATATATTTTTCAAATTCATTCATGAGCAGGAATCAATTTTTCTCTTAATAATTTTAATGCATATCGGTATTGGCTCTTAGAGGTTGAAACCGCAATGTTTAATTTTTCTGCTATTTCTCTATGCTTTAAATCCTCTAGCAAGTAGAGTGAAAAAACTTCCCGTGCGCCATCAGGCAAATTGTGAATTACCGCTTTAATATCTTGGAATGTAATCCCTTCCGGTATGTCGTTTTCATTTCCATCCTCATCTGATAGCTCCGGGATCTGATCTAAATTCACAAAGGATCTATTCTTCCGAACCTGATTCAAACTTTGGTTGATAACTATTTGCTTTAACCAACCTCCATATTTACTTGCCTCTTTTAATTGAGCAATTTTTTGAAAAGAAGTGACAAAGGCATCTTGCAGAATGTCCTCGGAATCCGCTTCATTATTAGTAATCCGCAAACTTGTAGCCATCATCGCTTTTGAAAAGTCGTTATACAAGGTCTGCATAGCTACGATGTCGTTCTTTTTGACTCGTAGCACTAGCATAGATATATAGTCGACTTCTTTCAAGTGGTTTTCTCCTAATATTAATTACGTTGGTAATTGCTTTCAGAAATAAGATACAGAAAAGGGAGAAAGGACGTAAAGAAAGTCAAAAATCGTTCGAATAGTCGGTGAAAGTTTAGAGGTTTAGGTCGAATAGTCGGTGAAAGTTTAGAGGTTTAGGTCGAATGTTTAGTGAGGAGGGTTGAAGGGTTGAGAAGTTCAGAGGTTAAAAGGTTTAGGTCGAATGGTTTGTGAGGAGGGTTGAAGGGTTGAGAAGTCTAGAGGTTAAAAGGTTTAGGTCGAAGGGTTTGTGAGGAGGTTTGAAGGGTTGAGAAGTTTAGAGGTTAAAAGGTTTAGGTCGAATGGTTTGTGAGGAGGTTTGAAGGGTTGAGAAGTCTAGAGGTTAAAAGGTTTAGGTCGAATGGTTTATGAGGAGGTTTGAAGGGTTGAGAAGTCTAGAGGTTAAAAGGTTTAGGTCGAATGGTTTGTGAGGAAGTTTGAAGGTGCGGAGCGTACTTGTGATTAAAATTGAATGCCGAGATTTGACCGAGGGATGCTCTGATCTTGGTAGAATTCAAATCTTGTGATCTTATTTTAGCACCATGTGTGCATTGAAAAGTAATGCGTCCAAGTCCTGCATCTATGTATTTTTTTGTTTTTTTGTTACCAAACATTTTGTTTTATTCGTAGTATTTAATTACATTTGCCTTGTATTAAAATGAATGGATCGCAATTCCAGGAGGATTGCGTGTTGGATTTCCTAAAATGACATAGTTGGTTTTCGGCTGGTTTTCGATTTTTCAAATTGAATATTTAGCTGGTGTGCGCACAGGTTGGCTGGTGCGGTGGGCGGGCCGTTTTTTTTACGTAGTAAAAAAAGAAGTCCCACCCTGGATTAGGAACCGACGGCCAAAATAATGTCTTGGCATTTCTGAGAACGGAAATATTTTGCAAAAGCTTCAAGTCTGCTCGAATGTAAATCATTCCAATTTGGAGGTTTTTTTAACCTGACATTTTCCGCTACTCTAATCCTAGAATGGTAGCACTCTTATACTGGTGCCCCACACCTTAACTATGCTCTAATTCACTTGAGAAAGTTATTGGAAAATTTGATTAAGCATAGATTATTTCACCATAAACAAGATTACCATTTTTCGGTTAGACTTTATTGTCATTAAAAAACGTTTCACCATTCGGGAAACCACTAAATTGGACGTGTGAAATCATTTATAAAAATACTTTTCAAGATTTCCCTCTTTTTATCTTTAACAATTTTGACTCAAATTGGAGGTGCTATCTTTTTAATTTCTTTGTTGCTAAGTAGTTTTTGGAAAAAGAATTATAAGCTAAAGACAGTGTCCATATTTGCAGCGATTTATACGACAACTACTTTTGCTATTGTCCCTAAGCTTGCAGAGCAATTTGGAAGAGAGAAAATTAAACATACCGAAAACGTAAAACCAACAATGTTGCTGACAGATATTTTAAATAGAAACTATGTTAACCCAGAACTAAATAGCGTGCTCAACAATATAGAGCGTGACCTAAAATCTGATGGGATTATAATTAAATATTTGGATGCGAATTTTCCGTTCTTTGACGGATTTCCACTATTGCCTCACTTAAGTCATAATGATGGCAAAAAATTAGATTTGAGTTTTCTATATGCTGATGTAAAAGGTGTTCCTAGCAACAAAAAGAAATCAAGAAGCGGCTATGGTAGTTTTGAATCTCCAACAAAAAATGAATATAATCAAATATTAAAGTGCAAAAATAAAGGATATTGGCAATATGATTTCTCCAAATACCTAACTCTGGGAAGCGTGAATAGTGATCTATTGTATTCTAATCATAGAACCAAAAAATTAATGATTTCGATTTTAAGGAATGAAGAAATTGGCAAAGTATTTATTGAACCGCATTTGAAGGCTAGAATGAATATTAATGATGATAGAATAAGATTTCATGGCTGCCAAGCTGTTAGACATGATGACCATATTCATATTCAACTAAAATAGTTTGAATAATTTAAAAAAGGGCCGTACCTATTCACAAAGGATTAAGGGTTCGGATTTACATCAATCGAATTTAGCCATTTCTTTGAACGACAATCCTACTAATCAAGATTTTCAAACATTTTCAATGAAAGACAAGAAGGCGTAGTCACGCTTCTCTCACTTCGAGCGCCGTCGCACTCGACCCCTATGGGGTTCGTTCGTATTTTCAATCAAA
>CALGJW010000508.1 GCA_937930025.1 uncultured Saprospiraceae bacterium
TGCGGCGGGGAAAATATATGCTCCTCGATATAGGCAAGCTCACCTACATGCCTATCACACGAAGGATCAAAAATCTGCAATGAAGGCATTTGGAATTGCCTATCAAGATGTACGAAGTGCTTTTCAATATTATTTAAAAAACCAAAATAATGGGCGCCCTATAATATTAGCTAGTCACAGCCAAGGAACAAATCATGCGATTAAATTAATGGAAGAATTTTTCAATGGAAAACCATTGCAAGATCAATTAGTTGTAGCTTATTTGACAGGAATGCCTGTTACACAAGACACGTTTAAAAACATCCAACCTTGTCAAACTGAATTTGATACTGGTTGTTTCTGTTCTTGGCGAACTTTCAAAACGGGTTATGAGCCTAAGAAATACCCTACAGGCAATAAAATAGTGGTTACCAATCCCTTAACTTGGAAAACCGATGAGGTAGTGGCCCCAAAAAGCTTGAACATGGGAGGCACTGCTTTAAAGTTTTATGAAGGCATTATCCCTGAAATGAATAGCGCACAAGCTCACAATGGAATACTCTGGGCTTCTAAGCCTAAATTTCCGGGTTCGATATTTTTAACGACTAAAAACTACCATATCGGCGATTTCAACTTATTTTACAGCAATGTTCGCCAAAATGCAAGAGAACGATCGAAGGCATTTTTGATGAAGGAAAATTAAGCAAGACAATATGGATATATATTCTCAAAAGTCCAGGTGGAAAATTTATCTAGCACTAACTGGTTTAGTGATCTTGCTGATCTCTATTTTCTACACCAACTATTTAGCCGAAAAACTAGCTCAAGGCGAACGAGACATGGCCGAACTCTGGCTTCGATCCTATAATGATATGCAAAAGCTTGATCTTAATGCTGATATAACGCTGCAAACAAAGATCATTCAAATGAACACCGACATCCCTGCGATCTTGGTAAATGAATTTGGAAAGGCCGTTTTAGGAAGCAATTTTGGTCCTGAGAAAAATATGGACATAGCTTTTTTAGAATCAGAAATAGAAAATATTAAAGCTTCCGGAGCGTCCCCAATTGAGATTCCAAATGCTGGAGCGATCTATTATAAAAAATCAAAAATCTTAACGCTGCTCCATTATTTTCCCGTTTTGCAACTACTGCTATTGGGTTCCTTTGTTTTGATCGGATATTTCCTTTTTAGTTCTGCTAGACGCTCAGAACAAAATCAAGTGTGGGTAGGAATGGCCAAAGAAACAGCCCATCAGCTCGGTACACCTATATCTGCTATAGTCGGTTGGATTGAGCACCTTAGAATGGCAAAGCCAAATGACGAAGAGGTCCAAGACATATTAAATGAGCTAAATAATGATGTTTTAAGGCTTGATTTAATTGCGGATCGCTTTTCAAAAATAGGATCAGACCCTGAATTAAAGGAAGCAAATCTCTATAATGAACTTGACCAAATTCGGGACTATATGCAAAAAAGAGCTCCAAGAAAAGTGGAGTTTAATTTTCCGATACAAAAGGGAGCCCAGATTAATGCTAAAATCAACCAACACTTGTTTGCCTGGGTGCTGGAAAACTTAATCCGAAATTCCCTAGATTCCATGGGGGGAACCGGAAACATTTCCGCTACAATCGAAGAACAAGAAAACGAAGTAAGTATAGAATTGTCAGATTCAGGAAAAGGTATTCCTCAGAATAAGTTTAAAACGGTATTTCAGCCTGGGTTCACAACGAAAAAAAGAGGCTGGGGACTAGGCCTATCATTGGCAAAACGGATCATCGAAGACTATCACTCTGGCAGGATTTTTGTAAAAAGTTCTAGTGTTGACAAGGGCACAACGTTTTGTATAAAGCTGCCAAAAACGTAGCAAAAACTACGTATTTAGATCAAACACAATGATGAATTTCCCGAAGCATAGCGTTTCTTGGGGCAGAATACCTACAACTCTGCTCTTTTTGCTGTTGGGGCCTATCATTTTACTTGCTCAATCCACCCAAGTTCAGCTAGTTGATAATCTAAGTGGCGAAGCACTTATCGGTGTAAATGTTTACACGGACGACTATGAAACGTTTACTGGAACTACAGATTTCGACGGAAATATTGAAATCCCTTTTTTAGGTCACAGAGATGCTGTGAATTTCTCCTATGTAGGGTACACCATTCAAACCATTCCATTTTTTCAATTAAGAACTTTGAAGACCATTCGTATGATCACGGATCAAACCGGATTAGACACCTTGGTGATAATCGGTCGTAAAGATGAATCGGCAGAGGAAATTCCTTATACAACTGAAACGATCACAGCCAAACAGATTGCTTTTCAAAATCCTCAAACGACAGCTCATGCTTTAGAAAATCAAGCTGGGGTATTTGTCCAACGTTCTCAAATGGGAGGAGGAAGCCCCATCCTTAGAGGCTTTGAAGCCAACCGAGTTTTATTAGTCGTGGATGGTGTTAGAATGAACAATGCAATTTACAGAGGAGGACACTTACAAAATTCAATTTCAATAGATAACGCAGTTATCGAACAAATGGAAGTAATCTACGGACCGGGGTCTTTGACTTATGGTTCAGATGCCATCGGAGGAGTTGTTCATTTTAGAACGAAAGACCCAAAATTACTTTTCGGAGAATCTGACAAGGAATATAGAATGAACTCAAATTTTTATTCTCGATTTTCTTCTGCGAATTATGAAAAAACTTTTCACTATGATTTGGATTATGGAAATAGAACTTGGGGAAGTTTAACAAGTGTAAGTGTTTCAAGTTTTGATGATTTGAGAGCGGGAGATAAAAGACCCGACGCATATCCTAATCTAGGCAGACAACCTTTTGCAGTAATTCAAGAAGGAAATGCAGACCCTCAAGTAAGAGAGTCAGATGACAACCTTCAACAAGAGACTGGCTATAACCAAATTGATCTTTTACAAAAAATAAGAATTCAACCCAGCGAAAATTTATATTTTGTAATCAATGGACAATATTCTACAACAACAAATGTTCCTCGATACGACCTGCTAAATGACACGCTGGAAACTGCAAAGGATTTGGTGTATGCTGAGTGGCACTATGGACCGCAAGAAAGATTGCTAACCTCCTTCAAAACAAGAATACTAAAGGCTAATGCTTTGTTTACCGATGCTAGTATAATTGCTAGTTACCAGCAAATAGACGAAGATAGAATAAAGAGAAAAGTTGGTCGTGGTAATAAGGAAGTAAACAGCGAAGATGTTTCCGTTTATTCTTTGACGATTGATTTTAATAAAGAGCTAGACGAGCAAGCCAACCATGTTATTTCCTACGGAGCGGAAGCCAATTATAACGATGTTAAATCAATCATTGTTCTTGAAAACCGCAAAACAGGAATACGATCAGAAGGAAGAGATTTAACTAGGTACCCAAGTGCAGGAAGCCAATGGCAAAGCATAGGAACGTATTTAAATTATAGATGGTCCAATACTGCAAAAACAATTTTTGTAAATGCAGGAGCAAGGTATTCTGATATTACTTCAAAGGCAAAATACGATCGTGGTGATTTAGAATTTATCTCATGGCCAGAAAATTATTTTGAAGGAATTAGCAATAAAAATTCCGATATAAGTTGGGCCGGAGGAATAACATGGAATAGCAAAGACAAGTGGCAAGTTAGGGCAAATGTTTCTAAAGCTTTTCGAGCTCCGAACATAGACGATCTTTTTAAAAATAGAGTGAAAAATAATAAAGCTGTTCTCCCTAACGATAAGCTAAAACCAGAAGTTTCTAGAAACGCCGAACTTACTTTAGCCAAAACGTTTGGGTCACTAAACACGGCAGATAAAGTTGGGTTTAAAATAAGCGGAACTGGTTTTTATACTTTACTTGATGATGCCATTGTTCGTCGAGATAATGGTTTGACTATAGAAGGGGAAGGAGGTTTGGAAATATATGATGTACAGCAAAACATCAATGCTAATTCCGCAAGAGTTTATGGCCTTTCAGGAAATGCAGAATTTTCATTTAGTAAAAAACTAAAGCTTTCTTCAGGACTCAACTATACAAAAGGGGAAACAGATTTTACCATAGAAGAGAACGGACAAATTTTGCTGGACACAATTACCCCGCTTGACCATATCCCTCCAATGTATGGAAGAACCAGCCTAATGTACACAGGCAAGAACTTTACATTGGAAGGCGTAGTTCGTTACAATGCTGCAAAACTTGAATCGGCTTATGCGGTGTCAGATATTATTTTAGATTCGGACTCGGGTAAAGTTATTGAGATTGATCGCACTGGCACATCGGACAATATTCTTGAAACCGGTACTTGTAAAGAGGTCCTTAAAAATGGTGTTTGGCAAAATGAATGTGGCGGCAACCTCTCTTGGATTACCTACAATCTATATGCTAGCTTCAAACTAGGTAAAGCCATATCTATTGATTTAGCTGCGGAAAACATTTTGGATATTCATTATAGAAATTTTGGATCAGGAATAAGTGCCCCCGGCAGAAACTTCATTACTACTTTTCGAGCTAAATTCTAAGCAAGCCCACACCTATCCAACTGAATAAATCATTCTAACAAGTCGAACTTCTTTTTGCTTTATTATACCTAGTTTTTCCAAAGAACTCGTTTAAATTAAAATCAAAACAGTGATTTGCCTTACTTTTGCCTAAACTTGGGTGAATTTTTGGTTTCCTTAACTACTAAAGTGGAATCAATTAACCAGCTGAATCGTTTTAACTATAGATAAATACGAGTCCATTTAATGAACCAATACTCGCTGATAGCATTAATCTGTCTTATTTTGGCTGTCCCTTCATGGGGTCAGGAGGATATTCAGTGGGCGAACAAGGTCATTTCATATTCTTCTCAATTTCAAGAAAACGAATATAGCGCAAAGCAGGCATTAGGCTTACCCAATGCATTAGGAGCTCAAAACAAGGAAGAAATGGCTTGGGTTCCCAAAAAAGAAACCAATGTCTCCGGTGAATATATTGAAGTAGCTTTTGCAAAAGCCATTCGAGTGAAGCAAGTAGCAATTGGCGAAAGCAAAAACCCAGGATCAATTTCAAAGATATTTTTAATAGACACAGGCGGGAAAAAACACTTGGTGTATGAGAATAAAACACCTCGGAATATTTTACAACCGTTCAGATTATTCAGGCATAATTTCGCGAAGACCAACTATTTGGTCTCAGGTCTCCGGCTCGAAATGAAAACAAAAGCCGCTGCAGGTTCAAACCAAATTGACGCTATTGCCATTTCCGATTCCTCTATTCCCATTCGTTCCAAGATAAATCAGGTTAGTTATGCATCGGACTTACCAAGACCAGAACGATTAAGTACTACGGTAAATTCTCAATACTCAGAAAGGTTACCAATTATTTCTCCAGATGGAAATACTCTTTTCTTTGCAAGAAAAGATCACCCGCAAAATGTGGGAGATAATGACTACGACGACATTTGGGTCGCTACGAAAAGTAGAACAGGAGACTGGGGATATGCAACAAACGTTGGTAGCCCTTTGAACGATAAACAACACAACTTTTCAGTAGCTTTTAATCCAACAGGTGATATGTTGTATTTAGCGAATGACTATCGTTCGAATAAAAAAGATGGCCTGTCCTATTCTCGAAAAAAAGGGCGAACCTGGTCTATGCCAGTGACAATGATTATCGAAGACCTTTATAATGAATCTGACTTCGTCAGTTATCATGTGAGTCAGGATGGAGCTTATTTATTGATGGCAGTGCAGCGAAAAGAAGGATACGGGGACAGAGACATTTATGTTAGTTTTCGGGAGGACCAAATTTCCTGGAGTAAGCCACGTAATTTAGGAGCTACAATTAATACCGTTTCAATGGAGAGTGGGGCTTTTCTTGCCGCGGATGGAAAGACCTTATATTTTTCAAGTAATGGCCATGCTGGATTCGGTGGCTTAGACATGTTTGTCTCGAAAAGATTAGATAAGACATGGACAAATTGGTCTACTCCTCAAAACATTGGAGAAGGAATCAATACACCAAACAACGAATATAATTATACCATTGCTGCAAAAGGGGATTACGCCTATTTCGCAAGTGATGATGTGAAGGGTTCTTCAGATCTTTATAGGATTAAATTACCTGAAGAAATGCGTCCAGAACCTGTCGTTCTTTATTCAGGAAACATAATTGATTCCGAAACCAATGAACAAATTAAAGAAGCCAAATTGAAAATAAATTCTCTCAAGACTTCTAAATCTAAAAGCAGTTTAGTTTCATTGGGGAATTATCAAATAGCAATGCCCTACGGGGAGGATTTAGAAGTCTATGCCGATATCAACGGATATTATACCGTAAGTCAACGATTGTACCTGTCGGGAGAAGAACTAGAAGAACTTGACTTTGATGAAAGAGCATTGACTTCGAACTCTTCCACAGTTAATAGCGATGAGCTGGATGCTTTAAAAGCAAAAATCGCCAAGCTAAATACGGAAATTGAGCGACTGGATGACCAGCGATCAAAACAAAATAACTTGACCGGATTGTCGAAAAGAAAATCTTCTGGTGATAAAGAGCTAAATGATTTAAGAAGAAAATATCAAGCGAGTCAGGGTAACGAAGAAATTGCAGAACAAACCTCAAAGAAATCTTCTGGTGACAAAGAATTGGATAATTTAAGAGATCGTTTAAACGAATATAAAGAAGAAGAAACAGAAAATATTGGAGACCTTCCTAAGACAACGACCTCAAAGGATGATCAAGCTTTAGATGAAATGAAACGCAGGTATCGACAATATTTTGAAGAAGAATCGACAGAAGATGTTGCTGAAGAAACCGTCGTGGACAACAGCGCAGAGGAAGCTAATTTCGAATTTATTAAAGAAAAAATAAAAACAGAATTGGAAGCCGATATGCTTCCGGATGTACTCAAAGAATTGGAAATAGAAAGAAAACCTGTTGCGGTTCAGGCAGTAAAAGAAACACTGTCGAAGGAAGAACTTATAGTAGCGAATGATCCACAGACGATATTGTTATTGAATGAACGCTTGAAGGAAAATCCATTAGTGGCGAATATGCCAATAGTGACAAAAGCGAAATTCAGAAGTTTAGATGCCAGCATTGAAAAAGATTTAAGAAAGCAACTAAAAGTGAACGTGGATAATTCAATCAGAGAACAATATGGTCCTTTGATGGAGAAACATATCATGCAGGAATTTTCTTATCTGGTGAAAAAAGAGGTGGAGGCTAACTTACAGTTTCTGCTTTTGGCCGAACTGGAAAAGAACAGCGCAGCAAAAGAAGAACGCCCAAAGCAAAAGGTGGTGGAAAAACCCAAACCTTTGGTGAAAAAATATAAAGAAGAAACTGTTGATCTTATCGCCATACCACTTGAAAAAGGACAAACAATACCGCTGAATAATATTTTCTTTGAGGCTAATAAATCCAACTTACAGGATATCTCAGCCACCGAACTGAATCGAGTTCATGCCTTCTTAAAAGCTTATTCTAACATGAAAGTTGAAATTGGAGGCCATACCAATGGTTGGTGTTCTCATGAATATGCCAATGAACTTTCCAAAGAACGAGCCGAAGAAGTTGCTAATTACTTCGTCGGACTTGGTATTCCCAAGGACCGTATTCAATATAAAGGATATGGGAAAACAAAGCCCGTAGCGAGCAATGATACAAGCGTTGGTCGTAAGAAAAACCAACGCGTAGAACTCAAGATTCTGTCAATGTAGTGCCACAAAGACTGATTTCTTTCAACTTATCCCGTTTTACTGTGTTTTATTTCCAGACTATAATACTTTTGTACTATGCGGACGGACGAATTACTACATAGAGCGCTTGACCTAGAGTTTTTAAGCATTGAAGAAGGGGTATTCCTTTTTGAAAATGCCAGCACAACTGAACTGATGGCGGTAGCCAACAACATTCGTCAGCAGAAGGTGCCAGGGGATACCGTCACCTGGATAATTGACCGAAATTCCAATACAACCAATGTCTGCATCGCAAACTGCAAATTCTGTAATTTTTATCGCAGACCAGGTCACGAAGAATCTTATATCACCACTATAGAAGAGTATAAGAAAAAAATTGAGGAGACTTTTGCCTACGGAGGCGAACAATTGTTGTTACAAGGAGGACACCATCCCGATCTTGGATTAGAATACTATTGCAAACTTTTTCGAGAACTAAAAACGTTATATCCTAACCTAAAGCTTCACGCCCTAGGACCACCAGAAATCGCACACGTAGCGAAGCTTGAAAAGGCGACACACTTAGAGGTGCTCTTAGCGTTAAAAGAAGCAGGACTAGACAGCTTACCAGGAGCAGGTGCGGAAATTTTAAATGATCGGGTAAGGAGATTAATTTCTAAAGGAAAGTGTGGCGGACAAGAATGGCTCGATGTCATGCATGCTGCGCATAAAGCTGACCTGACTACTTCAGCAACTATGATGTTCGGACATATAGAAACGAACTATGAGCGAATGGAGCATTTGGTTTTGCTTCGAGAGGTGCAAGAAAAAAAGCCGACAAGCGCAAAAGGATTTTTGGCTTTTATTCCATGGCCTTTTATGGATGAAGGAACTATATTGAAAAAAATAAAAAGAGCTCGAAATACCTGCACGGGAGATGAGTATATTCGTATGATTGCAATCAGTCGAATCATGCTTCCAAATATTACAAATATTCAAGCGAGTTGGTTGACGGTAGGAAAGCAAGTTGCTCAGGTTTGCTTACACTCAGGAGCAAATGACTTCGGTTCTATCATGATT
>CALGJW010000509.1 GCA_937930025.1 uncultured Saprospiraceae bacterium
GGTAAAGTTTGTGATGAAATCATCGCAGAAAAACTAAATGATCAGTTCCCACTTGTAGTTTGGCAAACAGGTTCCGGAACACAATCAAATATGAACGTAAATGAGGTAATTGCGAACCGTGGACATGTCATAAAGGGCGGAAAATTGACAGATGAAAAAAAATTCTTACATCCTAACGATGATGTCAACAAATCACAGTCTTCAAACGACACTTTTCCAACTGCAATGCATGTTTCTGCCTACACTATTTTAATGCAGAATACTATCCCTGGTTTGACTCAATTAAAAGACACTTTAAAAGCCAAATCAACCGAATTTAAAAATGTGGTAAAAATAGGTCGAACACACTTTATGGATGCCACTCCAATTACGCTCGGACAAGAGTTAAGTGGGTATGTTTCGCAATTAGAACATGGGATTGTTGCAATCAAAAACACACTTAAACATCTTTCTGAATTAGCATTGGGCGGAACTGCCGTCGGGACTGGACTAAATACACCCAAAGGATATGACAAATTAGTAGCGAAAAACATTGCAAAACTGACAGGATTACCCTTCGTAACTGCCAAAAATAAGTTTGAAGCGCTCGCTGCACATGATGCAATTGTAGAATCACACGGTGCATTAAAAACGGTTGCAGTTTCTCTTATGAAGATCGGAAATGATATCCGAATGTTAGCCTCTGGACCAAGATGTGGAATAGGTGAATTAATTATTCCCGCAAACGAACCAGGTTCATCAATTATGCCAGGAAAAGTAAACCCTACTCAATCCGAAGCATTGACAATGGCTTGCGCGCAAGTTTTAGGAAATGATGTGGCAATTAATGTCGGTGGAATGAATGGACATTTTGAATTGAATGTTTTTAAACCAATGATGATTTTCAATTTTTTGATGTCTGCAAGATTGATCGGTGATGCTGCACGTTCTTTTGATATTAATTGTGCGCGTGGCTTACAACCAAATTATGAAGCCATAGAAGAGAACTTAAATAACTCCTTAATGCTGGTCACAGCATTGAATACGAGAATTGGATACGACAAAGCTGCTAAAATCGCTAAGAAGGCATATAAAGAGGGAAAAACGCTAAAAAAAGCGGCAGAAGAGCTTGGCTTTGTTTCCGCTAAAGATTTTGATAAGTGGGTACGACCTGAGAAAATGATTGGAGGCATGAAATAACAGCCTTATGCCCTAAGTTTTCTACTTAATCGGCTACCATCTTTCTAGAAATAAGCGTATCTTTGCCCCGCTAAAAAAAGAAGTTCTTTGCATATGGAATCGTTGAAACCCTTTTTAATTCCGATAGCGGGGTTGAAAATTGGGATACATCCTTTTGATTTTCAAATAGATGAGACATTTTTTCAACACTTTGAGGCCAGTCCTATTAAACAAGCTAATCTGCTTGTAAAGGTGGAACTGGACAAAAGCTCAGATATGATCTTAGCGGTATTTTCCATAACTGGAACAGTACCCGCGACCTGCGATCGATGTACTTCGGCTATTAATTTACCTCTTGAAGGCGATTATAAGCTCATTTTGAAGTACGATACCGAGGAACAGGGAGATGATCAAGCTGATTTGGTCTATATTGGCCGAGAAGATAGCTTTTGGGACGTTTCAGTCTATATTTACGAATATTGCTGTATCGCCTTTCCGCTAATCAAAGTGTATGATTGTGAAAAAGAGGAAGTTTTACCTTGTAATGAGGATATTTTAAAACTTCTAAATGGAAACAACAACGATCCAGATGAAGAACCTCCAACAAATCCCATTTGGGATGCATTAAAAGATTTAAAGTAAATAAAATATAGTCATGGCACATCCTAAGAGTAAAATATCCAAGCAAAGAAAAAGAAAGCGTCGTACGCACTATAAGGCTGCAACTCCTCAATTAGCTACGTGCCCGAATACTGGAGAAATCCACATGTATCACAGAGCTTATTTCGTTGATGGCAACATGTTCTATAAAGGACGAATGGTCATTCAAGCGGAAGAAGAGATCGAAGAGTAAATTACTTGTTTGAAAAAATACAATCAAAAGGCTCCCATATGTTTATGAGGGGCTTTTTGTGTTACTAATACCCTCCTAATATGAAAAAAATCATCAATAGCCCCAATGCTCCAGCTCCGGTTGGCCCTTACAATCATTCAGTGGCTTTTAACGGAATGCTTTTCGCAAGTGGCCAAATTGCACTTGATCCATCAACTGGAAATATGATCCAGGACGATATCGAAAAAGAAACGCATCAAGTAATGCGCAATATCAAATCAATTTTGGATACCGCGGGCATTAGCTTTGAGCATATCATTAAATGTTCTGTCTTTGTAAACGACATGAACAACTACGCAAAATTCAATGCTGTTTACGCTACTTATTTTAATGATGACACTGCTCCGGCGAGAGAATTAGTAGAAGTGGCAAGATTACCCAAAGATGCCAACGTAGAAATTTCTATTATTGCAGCATTAGCATAAGTATTCAATTATGGATGAGAAAAAAACAGTTCTTTCTTGCATTCAACCAACGGGGGATGTCCACATCGGAAATTATTTTGGCGCCATCCAAAATTGGGTAGCGCTTCAAGATCAGTATAAATGCTTCTATGGAGTGGTAGATTATCACGCCATGACAATGCCCTACTCTCCTAAAAAATTAAAGGAAAACACCTGGGATTTATTGATCAATCTAATAGCCATGGGTGTAAAACCAGAGCATTTGTTTATCCAATCTTTGATTCCAGAGCATGCAGAGCTATCCTGGATTTTTAATTGCTTTTGTTCCTATGGTCGACTCAGTCAAATGACTCAATTCAAAGATAAATCGAAGGACTCTTCCGAAAAATCTGAAGGTTTTATTTCCGCTGGCTTATTTGATTACCCCGTTTTACAAGCAGCAGATATTCTTATTTACCGGGCGGATTATGTACCAGTTGGAAAAGATCAAGAACAACATCTGGAGTTATCAAGGAGCATCGCAACTAGATTCAATCAACAGATGAAAAATGAATATTTCGTCCTGCCAGAATCTTTGTTTACCAAGACCGCGAAAGTAATGTCTACGGCTGATCCTACTAGGAAGATGAGTAAGTCTGCTGGAGAAAAGCATTACATATCAATTTTTTCAGATCCCGCACGTATTCAAAAACAAATCCGTTCTGCGGTTACTGACACAGGAGATGGCAGCAAAACAGTAATGTCCCCAGGAGTAGAAAATCTGTTTAGCATACTTACTGCTTGCAATGCGATGGAACAACATCAAGTTTTAAAGGAAAAATTTGAAAATGAAACCCTACAATATGCTGAATTAAAGGGAGAAACGGCTGAGGCCTTACTAAAAGTGCTAACCCCAATTCAGGAAAGAAAAAAGGAACTATTGGCGAATAAAAAAGAAGTGAAATCTCAAATCAAGTATAGCTCATCATTGATAAGAAAAAGAGCGCAAGAAACCGTTCGGGAAGTCAAGGATATTTGTGGATTGAGTAACGTTAAATTTTAGCTTATGAAGATCATATGCATCGGCAGAAACTATGGAGAACATGCCAAAGAATTGAACAACCCAGTTCCCAAGCAGCCCTTAATTTTCATGAAGCCCTCTTCGGCTTTGTTGATCAATAAAAAGCCGCTTTATTATCCTGAATTTACAAAAGACCTACACCATGAAATTGAAGTAGTGTTGAAGGTCAAAAAAAACGGGAGGCATGTTCAACCGGCATTTGCCAGTGAATATTACGAGGAAGTGGCCTTGGGGATTGATTTCACGGCAAGAGATATTCAAAAAGAATTGAAGGCCAAAGGACATCCTTGGGAAATAGCCAAAGCATTCGATGGTTCAGCGGCCCTAAGCGAGTTTGTGCCTTTATCGGCTGTCTTAGACAAGGACGGAATCGAATTTCAGTTAAAAAATAACGATGAGGTAGTTCAACACGGGCATACCAAGGACCTAATATTTCACTTTAACTATCTAATCACCCATGTTTCCAAGTATTTCAAATTGCAAATGGGTGATCTTATCTATACGGGCACTCCTTCCGGTGTGGGTGCAGTGAAAGTAGGTGACACGCTCTCCGGAGATTTCCTAAAAAATAAGGGTTCTGAACCCCTTCTTTACTGTGAAATAAGGTAAAGAACAGCTCCCGCAATTATATTCTTATTCGAGCCAAAAATTAAAATCAACTATTGTTTCACATATTTCAGAGTATCAGTACATTTGCACCGCAATTTAAACGTCGCTAAGCAATTTTAGCAATTCAAATTCAAAACAGCAAATGGCATATTTATTCACTTCTGAATCTGTATCTGAGGGACATCCTGATAAAGTAGCAGATCAAATTTCTGATGCAATTCTAGATGCATTCTTAGCACAAGATCCTCAATCCAAGGTAGCTTGTGAAACTTTGGTAACAACTGGATTAGCAGTTGTATCGGGAGAAGTTCGTTCAAAGGCTTATGTAGATGTTCAATCTACTGTAAGAAAAGTAATTAAGAAAATTGGATACACTAAGTCAGAATATCAGTTTGATGCTGATTCTTGTGGTGTCATTTCTGCT